>NZ_JAIXHZ010000165.1:0-46696 GCF_043392705.1 Dysgonomonas sp. Shenzhen-Wh21 | reverse complement strand
ACAAGTAAAGCTAAAATAAAAATGACCCCGTCGACCAGGATATTTTAGGGGTAATAATAAAGTTTTTTCAGGGGTCAATTTAGACTTGGCAAAAGGGGTCAATCTGAACTGGATTTTCCAATACCTAAATCATTGACACTGTTGGTTAGTATATTTTGTTGAGCATCGGCATCTAAACTAGGCTCAAATTTTTGTTTATCCTCATCACTCAAATTTTTGTATAACTCTTGTGGGCAACGTTGCAGCTCGTTTAACATATCCATCAACAAGGCTGTTTGCGTATATTCTGAATCTAGCCTACTGTCAGTCAGTGTCAATGAGTAAGCCGTAAAGACTTGCAATGTCGCTCTGAAAGAGGATTCTGTTTCATTTTTAAAACCTTCAATCCTTTTTAGAAAACGATAAGCATAACTACGCTCAAGAAATAAACAAGTAAAAAAGAGTAAGCCGTTATTTGTCAGCTTATTGCTTCCTACCTCAAAAGAATAGTATTTTTCAATATGTTCGTAGTCTGCTTCGTTCTGTGTTAAACTATAACGTTTTAACGAATATGCCTTTCCTTGTTCGTGTAACTGTTTCAACGTCTGTTTCAAACCAACATCTACACCAACTTCCTTTTCAGATACCGAACATCCATCCGAATCGATAGATAAATAGTGTGAAAACGAATTCCGAAATATATTGACTTGCTGAAAAACAGAGAGGAGAAACTTATGTAAGCCCGTATAATCTACTATAGGATTAGCATCCAGATTGCACCCTTGCTCACCATGGAATATTTTGATACAAGGCAAATAATGGCGTTTTACGAGATATTTATAGACCTTAAACCTATCATTCTCGAACTCTCGTTGTTCAACATCAAAAATATTGGCAAGAATATGCTTATTATTACTAATCGCTTCATCATCACTTAGCAGATCAAATTTAAGGTAAGAGAATTTTTCGCTTATATGATTAACTAGTAAAAACAGATTATGTCTTGCCATATTCAGATAAGCGCCATAATACCAAGAGTGATCATTAAAATTATATTTTTTTCTGTGAGGTTCTTGATTTATATTTTTCATAATAAATAATGGGTTATAATTAGTTCAAATATACAATAATTTGAACTAAAAGGACTGTCTAAACCAAAACTATTTAATTGATATGAATTGTACGTTATATGCATAATATACAACCCGATAACATCGCTATACGGTATTAATTAGAGGTATTCTAACTAATGCTCTTCATATGCCTACCCCCTCTTAAAGGGTGAATTATTCTATTTATAGTTATTTTTAAACAATAAATCCAGACTTGACAAAATAGCTTAAATTATATATATGGCATTCGCATATTAGAGAGTACCCTCCCTCTTATTTGTTTATAAATGAAAATCTTGCCAAATAGAAGAAAGGAAGATGCTAAACCTCATCTATATAAACACTCTAATTTTAAAACTACTCAATATCAATTGTGTTGAGTGTTATTCAATGAACCTAATTTAGCGCCACGCACAAAAAAATATAGTAAAGTTATGTATGTTGATAGAGGATTTACTATGCCTTTATAGAAGTTCACTTATATTATTTCTCTGTACAATTAACTCAAAAAATAATTATTCATATGACTATTCGTACGACAAAAGAACGACCACTAGTTATCTATCTGATAATCAGTGGCCGTCCTTTCTTTATCGTTGTCTCACTAGGATTCGAACCTAGACAGGCAGATCCAGAAACTGCAGTGCTACCATTACACCATGAGACAATATTACTTTTGCGAGTACAAAAGTAATAATTATTTTATTTTGCGATCAACAGGAAGTAATTTTTCTTCCCTTTTTGTGCTATTATATATTTTCCGGCTATAAGAGACGAAGCGTCAATAGCATCGTCAAAGTTTTCCAGCTTCTCTTTATTGATCATTACACCTCCCGCTTGCACAGTCTTACGCATTTCTCCCTTCGAAGGAAAAACAGCAGCTTGCTCTGTCAACAGATCAACAGCCTTGATTCCTCCTGCAAGCTCATCTTTCGAAATATCGAATGTGGGAACGCCTTCAAACACCTGAAGGAAAGTTTCCTCGTCCAGCTTCTTCAAAGCATCCGCAGTAGCATTGCCAAATAGAATATTTGATGCTTCCACTGCTTGATTGTAATCCTCCTCAGAGTGAACCATTATGGTTATTTCTTTAGCAAGACGCTTTTGCAATGCTCTGAGATGAGGCGCTGCTTTTTGCTCAACAACCAAGCCTTCTATCTCTTCTTTATCGAGTGCTGTAAATATCTTGATATATTTCTCTGCGTCTTCATCACTTACGTTCAACCAGAACTGGTAAAATTTATAAGGAGAAGTATATCTTCTGTCGAGCCATACATTGCCCGATTCTGTCTTACCGAATTTAGTACCATCGGCTTTAGTTATCAGAGGACACACAAGAGCAAAAGCCTCTCCTCCCGCTTTACGGCGAATAAGCTCTGTCCCTGTGGTGATATTTCCCCACTGATCGGAACCTCCCATCTGAATACGACAACCCAGTGTCTGATATAAGTGAAGAAAGTCGTAACCCTGCATCAACTGGTATGAGAACTCAGTAAAAGACATTCCTTCCGAAGACTCTCCGTTAAGACGTTTCTTAACAGAATCTTTAGACATCATATAGTTCACTGTGATATGCTTTCCTATGTCGCGGATAAAGTTCAGGAAAGAGAAATCTTTCATCCAGTCATAGTTGTTTACCAATAAGGCTGCATTGGGTTTGTCAGACTCGAAATCGAGAAACTTAGCAAGTTGCTTTTTCAACGATTCCTGATTATGGCGGAGAGTTGCTTCGTCCAATAGGTTACGTTCGGCTGACTTCATAGAAGGGTCACCGATCATACCTGTAGCTCCTCCGATGAGAGCTATCGGGCGATGTCCTGCACGTTGAAAATGCTTCAAAATCATTACGCCCACCAAGTGTCCGATGTGCAATGAGTCGGCTGTAGGGTCGATACCCACATAGCCCGAAGTTAATTCTTTTTGCAGTTGCTCTTCCGTACCCGGCATGATTTCATGGATCATACCTCTCCATCTTAATTCTTCAACAAAATTCATCGAATCAGTTTTATTAATGTACTATGTAACTAAATTTTAGTTAGTGTGCAAAAATACGACCTTATTCCGAATAGAAAAAAAGTTATTACAAATAATTTAGTATCCATACTTTACTTCTTTTTATTTAATAATCATATTTCTAAGATCAGTGAGGAACAAAAGGTGACAATTCCCAAAAACAACATTACCCTATACAACAACACCTTAACCCTAAAAAGGTGACAAAAGTGACACTTTTTATCTCATTTATTTCTGTCACCTTTTTATTGAACCTCTGTTCTTATATAGATAATTTTTTAGGGCTCTTGATAATAATGAACTCCAATAAAAAAGAAGGCTCACAAATAATTTGTGAACCCCCTTCCATGAAATAGTTGCCTAAAACCTATTTACTTCCTTTTAGCTTTTCTTCCAGCATTTTGATATAATAGCCTCCGACTACCGAACGGGCTTTAAATCCTCTGTAGTTTGGCTTATCTGTAAATACCCAGTCCGACATTGGTATTCTGTCTACTGTTTCGTTCATAAACAAATGCAGCGGGTCGATAAACTTCTCGAATGTCGCTTTATCATCAGCAAGCGTAGCAGTCCATATTATCCAGTCTGTCTTGGTATATGTTTCACGATTGTCGAGAGGCAGTCCGTATTTGTTTTGTTTGCCTAAATAGTAAGCGATTTCTTTCTGAGCCACTTCGTCAGGGAATATATTCATCTTTAGAAGCTTATTCCATACCAAATTATACTTCTGGCTCCATGTTCCCGGTTTGTCGAATGTAAGGCGATAATGATCTCCATCATCAGCCATCTTCATCCACTCTTGCGCCATTTCCTTAGCCTTAGCAGTGTACTTTTCGGCAACATCTTTTTTCCCGAGCATATCGGCAAGCTTGCCATACGAAGCAACACCCATAATAGCCTTCACCGACAAATTCACATTGTGAGCAAAGTGACCGGCAAAGTCGTCTGTACACAACTGGTTCTCAGGATCGAGACCATATTCCACTAGATAATCCGTCCATGTAGTCAGTACATCCCAATGTTTTTCCGCATATTTGGCGTTGCCTTCCATGGCTGCAATAGCAGCTGTAAGAGCGAGCATATTACCTCCTTCTTCTATTGGCATGTCACCCCCGTAGGTTTGTCCGTTAGCCAATGGATAAGTACCTACATCATGAGCAGGGAATGGTTTTGTCCATTTACCACTTTCGCTATAATAGAATATATGGTTCAATAGACCTTTAGCTAGTTCAGGATTGTAATACAAGAATAACGGTGCTGACGGATATGTTACATCCACTGTACCAATAGAGCCATTACTGTTGTTTTCTTTCGACAAGAATAGTAAATCACCATTCGGTGCTTTCACCAATTTATGAGCTGTAATAGCTTGACGATATGCCAAAGCACAAAGCTCCGCATATTTCTTTCCTCCCGCCAGAGATGCTTTATCCATTAGCTCCTTGTCAAACGCATAGCATTTCTCTATCAGCTTGTTGTATTCTTTATTTGCCGCATGAAATTGTCCTGCGATAGTCTGATTGCCGTCCTGATTCCAATATGGGCGAAGGTTATCTCCAAAATATTGTATCGAATAAATATCATCATAACCAATCATTACTTTTCCTGAAAAGCTTTCGACAGAGCCCAGATTATGAGTCAAAGACATTTTCGACTTTTCATTTTCTCCTGTGGTTGCTTGCCCGTCCTGAACGTTGTTGACGAAATTAGTTCTCAAAGTATTACTCTCTCCAATATTAACCGATACATTTTTTTTCTCGGCTACGAGGTAGAAATATCCCCAGTCGATGCGCAGATCGTCGCCTTTTTTAGCGAGTATATTCTGTTCCTTGCTTCCCGATTTAAGGAATAACAGGCCGTTGTCTTCAAAGCTCTGGCTTACCGACTCCTGATAAGGTTGATCTAGTGCCCAACGTGGAGAAGCCTCGAAGTATACTTGTACATCATGAGCCTTTCCATCATTAGCCACAACCTGATAGGTAATGTAATTTACAGGGCGAGTCAGTAGGTTCAAATCATCCATAAACAGAGGAGCAGAGAAAGTCAATTTCAGATCAACCTCGCCACAAGCAAATGTGTAATGCGTTTGCGTGGCTTGCACATCTACAGACTTTTGCACAGCAGTTTTTTCGAGAGCTGTATGCATCTCTTTCTGTACCAGCAAACCAAAATCCAACAGTCCATTACCCACAGGGTTCTTACAATGAGCGGCTATCAGGTTATCCCCTTTCTTTAGTGCATTCACAACATCTGCCGACAATTTAATCATTGCATTTTTGTTGCATGTCGAACCTGTATTATGGACTTCAATACCATTGATGTAGAAAACGGCATCGTCATCGTTCGAAAACTCCAAATAGATTTGTTTTCCTTGTACATCCTCATCTAAAACGATGTGTCTTCTGACCCAGATATTTTCGGTTGTCCAATCTGTTTTAGCTGTAGGCTCATTTATCTTTGTACCGAATGCACCTTTATCTTTTTTCCAAGACGAATCGTTGAAATTATTATCCTTCCAGTTTGCTGCCGGCTGCGTAGTCGTATAGCTGCCATACCATTCGCCTTGCTCCGATGTTGGCACAAGGGGATCCAACTCTACATCTTCAGTACCCATAAAACGATAGGCAACGCCATCCACCTTTATGGCTCCTATAAGCGGAAAGTCTTTCCCTGTCCAGTGCTTTACAGCACCATCGTACAGATTGTCTGTCATAGACCACGCACTGGTGTATGGGTCTATTGTGACCAAAGGGTACGCAGGGGCTCTTAATTCATTTTTAACCACTTCATAATCTTTCACACCACTGCTTTTACAGGCGAGTAAGCCAAACAGCGGAAGAAGATATAACACAATGCTCTTCATGCGATTTTCTTTTTGTTTTGTATATAATTTACCATTTAATATTAACAGATACTCCCTCAGGATTATTCTCAAATTCTAATAAATAAGTCTTCGTCTGCTGATCCCATGCGTTAGCCAAGAATTCTTCTTTGCCGTTTACCGATACGCTCACAGGTTTTCGGGGTAGTAAAACACGAGATGCGTTCGTGGTATTTATAGGACTTTTTGCAACAAACGAATAAGAACCCTTCCCTACCTTTTCTTCGTATACCCGACATGCAGCGGCAAGCACCTGCGGACGTTGTTTATTTGCCACTCTGTCTATATTCAGCAAGAACGCTTGTTCTCCCGGATTTACAGTCTTAGATTGGTATACAGGTAGCTTGGGGTCAAATAAGTCAATGAAATTCCCTTTTATTATATAAGGCTCATTACTCACGCTTTCGTCAAGCACAGCAACCAGATCATACGCTCCTCTTTGGAGATAAAAATTATTTTTAAAGAGCAGCTTCCCTGCATTTGCCTTTTGTTCGTACATTCTTTTCACTACATCGAGCAATTGCTTATCGTTATCGGCTTTTAGAACAAAGTCTTTTGGATCAGTTCTGATAATATAAACAGTTCCTTTGCCATAGCTGTATTCTCCTTCTTTGGGAGATGAAGATATATTCATCTGCTCGAACAGATGGTTAGACGGAGCAGTGTATTTATTGCTTCCTGTATTCCACCACTCTTGCACAGTCTGAAACGGATCACTATCGAGCCCGCTATAAACCAACACACCTCCGGCTTTCACCCACTGAGCTATATATGTATGAGCTTCGGGAGACAAAGGTTTCATATTTGAATAAGACATAAGCAATACTTTCGTATCGGCTAGTGCTTCTTTATAACCTAAGTTTTCTATATGGGCTGTTTTTACAGGTACTCCTCGTTTAAGGAAAGGCAGCGCCTGTCCGTAGAAATTTGCCAACTGAGGGTCTTCATATCCTGCGTGTGTTGGAAATCGCTGAAACATCAGTGAGTTTGCCATCAGCACGCTTATACCTCGAGAGCCTGTCACCTTATTATCAGACAGAGGCATACTGTTCAGCGAGTTTACCATTATTTGCATTTGTGTAGAATAGTGTCTTGGTATTTTTTCCTTTTTGTCACTATTCGCACTTGTTCTGTAAAGCCCTTCATAGATACGTTCGGGCCAAGGCATTATTTCATAATCTGCTATATTGGGGTATAGCAATTGAGCCGTAAAGGTTGCCTGATAGTTCTTTTTGTAATCTGCCCAGTCTCTCGGCCAGTCTTCGATCGGATCGGTGAGGAAGAACATTTTTCTGCCTGTGGGAGCAGTCATCGACTCCATCGAGCCATACTCGAGAAACGCTGTTTCGAAGACTCTCTCTTTTACTTTTCCATCAAAGTAGTTTGGTTCTCTTGACGTACCCGTCCATACTTGGGCTATATATCCGTCTACACAATCAAGAGACGCCAAACTTGCTTCAGGGCTAACTATCATCCATTGCGAATAATTAACCAGTGAGTGTGTGGGCACATAACACTTCACATCTATCCCGCGACTCTTACCATATTCTTTAGCGTATGTAAACACTTCTTTGAGTGCATTGTAATACAATTGATATTTTAGTTTATTGGCTAAATATGTGTTTTCGGGAGACTCGTGTTGTGGTCTCCAGTCAAAACCATAATAGCTTTTCCATTCTCTCTTGAAGGCTTCACTATAGCCTGCACGAGCCCAAAATTCGGGTTCTTCCATAAATATGGCGTCGATGCCTGCATCGATCACCCGCTTTACATGTCTTTCTTTTATATATTTCAGGTAGTTCTGTGTAGGAACGATATAAGGAACCATATGTCCATGCCATATCGTGTCTCCATTTTGTTGCACCTGACCTTCGTCCAGATGCATTTTGCCATCCCATTGTCCTGTAAAGTAGTCTTGGTATTCGCCCCAAGCTATGCCTGTCATGAAGTGAGCAATATAACCTCTGTCGCGCCACGATTGCACACGTTCTTCAAACGGTATTCTTTTCGATTTATCAGAAGGGTTTCCACCTACTCCATATACCATCACCGCATCGGCTCGGGTATCTATTGTTGGTCTCCACTCTCGTGAAGTCTGGAATGTGGTTTTAACATTGTCTTTGGTTTGAGCCCCCAGCTGAAGACCAAGCCCCAAAAGGCATAAGATTAATACATTCTTTTTCATAATAAGGTAATAGCCAAGTTAATTTAATTTGTTTAAGATCAGTATCAAGTTACATAGAAGATAACTTTTTGCATAGAGAGCAAAGGCTTGTCAAAGGGCATTTTCTTTATATATTACAAACCTCATTAGTATACATCTGCAAATATAACCTGATTTAGGATAATAAATAAAAATTTAAGGTTTAAAGCCTAACCGGCAGGTCAATTACTTTAAACCTTAAATCTGATTTACTTCTCTACATTATGGAATCATCACCTCCATTGGCTCATTGTAATTCCATCTGCGGGTTCCACTACCTAGCGGAGTATCGTAATTGATACGTGCTGCTGCACGAATAAACACTGTACGTCCGGCAGGTATAGTGCCTTTAGATTCGATCGTAATCGTTTGACCAAACAAAGAGTTAAAAGCTGAACCTGTATATTCTATCTGGTTCGACCATCTCTCGTCACGGGCACGGTATCCTACCGTTGACGAATAGCTGACGAACAATTGAATATCAGTCATATTCAAAAAGCTATTGTTATAACTTCCCATCGGTTCTATCTTTGCACGGAAGTCTTCTTCCGACACGCCACGAGTTACACGTACCTTTGCTTTTATCTTCCCGTTGGTAACAGTAGGCTCTTCTACCCATTCTACTTTTAAGAAAGGCTGTACTTCAAACTTCACCTTGGTTGTTCCTTTTATATCAATCGTTTTTGTTTCGTCAGCCAAAAGTATGCCACTGGCTTCGCGAATGAGAGGAATAAAAGGACCGTCGATACGGATATTATAGTTTCCTTTAAACAACTTTGTATTTCTAAACGATCCGTCAGGCATACAATAGAAATCAGGATTGTGTGTAACATTATCACCCCAGCTAAGCTCGGTGAGACGTACACGAATACCTTCGCTACCTTGGTCGGTAAGCACACGCTCGCCGGTAGCCACGTCTACTACTTCACCTTCCAGTGTTTCGGCCGGCTCTTCGTAATTGTCCATCTTGAACAAATCGCAGGAACTGAAAGATAGCAGTGCACACATTAAAGAATAAAATACTATTTTTTTCATATTCTGTGTTTTATTATTGTTCATTATCTATTTGGTTGTTGATCAATTACAGGGCTCTTAGAAACCTCTCCGCCAGGGATTGCAAAATAATAATCGATCGGATTATACTCGAATGTTCTCAAACCTACCATTTGGAAATGGGCATCGAAGAAATATTTACCTGTTTGAGTAGAAAGGAACGGATACAATCCACGGAAACGATAACGAGAGTTATTGCTGTAAGCATCCTTATTCCGTGTTTCACCCCAGAAGCCATCACGTCCATCGTAATGTTGTACACGCCAGCGTCTCAAGTCCCATTTGGTCTTATGCTCAAAAGCAAGTTCTTTACGTCTCTCTTTGCGCACAGTATTGCGTCCTTCTACCGATGAAGTAAGATTAGAAGTAAGCTTGGTTGCTCCTGCACGTTCGCGAATCTCGTTTACTGCATCTGTTGCTACTTTCAACAAGTCTGATCCATCAGGAGACGGTTCGCCTGCCAATGACAATTCTACAGCAGCCTCAGCAGCATTGAGCAATACATCAGCATAGCGCATCAGGATAAAAGGTTGCTCCGATTTTCCTTCTGCTGCCACAAATGCAGGGTCAGGATTTAGCCATTTACGTCCATAAAGCCCTGCCATTGCAGATTCTCCCTGATCGTAGAACGGACCATTTGCTCCGGAAGCTGTTATTGTTTGTCCATTAAACTCCACTTTTTCAGGGTTCTCAAATTTTGGGCTCAAATATAATGTCTTAGGCTTCTGTGTATAAACATCCAAATGCTGGTAATAGGTTTCGGCATTAGCATACGAATAATCCTTGAACAAAGGCTTAACCGGTGTTGAGCCTGTGTATACTCCCGCACGAATTTCAATTTCCTTGCCCTTAAACATATCTCCCGGGAATATTACATAAGCACGTAATCTTGGCTCTGCATTTTTGAAAAAGTCCATTGGCTTATCATACAATATATAATCACCGTTTGTATTCGATGTTCCTGTTGTTACCTTAACTGTTCCATCAGCATAGCGAGCAAATCCGTCAAACAACTCAAGGAAGTCAAGAGTAGGACATGTTCCCGACGACAACGGCGCACGGAATATGAATGGTGCACTATAAGCATCATACCCGTGAGTTAGAGTTGGATACATATATTTTCTCACATAAATATTTTCTGGGCTTGAAAGGTCACTAAACATATCCACCATATTCTGGTATTGCGCTTCACGATCTGTAGCCGACCATTTTTTCTTATAGAGAGAATAGCCTCCGGTCTGCATTACTTCACGTGCGGCTTTATATGCTTCTTTGAAATATCTCTTGGATGCACTTTGCCATGTGTCTTCACCGAAACCGATTACACGAACACCGGTCTTCTGACCAAAGCCGGTAAGGCGTCCTGTTACAGTTTCGTTGTATTTAGCAACGCTCCCTGCATACAACATTGCTTCCGATTTGAAAGACAGAGCTACATATTTGTTAGCATATCCGGACTTTGGACTGGTTGGGCTCAACAATGAAGCTGCCTGGTCGAAGTCTGCTAGAATCTGATCCCATGTTTCCTCTTCGCTGGCACGTGGTACTTCTAGTGCCTCTTTATCATTCGGATACTGAATCACCTTTGTTACCAGTGGAATTCCTCCAAAACGACGAGCCATAGCATAAAATACAAAGGCACGTACAAAGTACCCTTCACCTAAATAATGATTGTATGTCTGTTCCTGAAATGAATCCTTATATTTAGGTAGTGTCTCGAGCAAATAATTGGCTTTGCGCAACAACGAGAATGCATTTCCCCAATAGGCAGTGCGTTCACCTGTGAAAGTCTTACATATACCGTCACGATTAAGGGCCTCTCCTGTTCCTTCTATACCCATAGATCCCAGCCATGAGTTGAATTCTACACCCCATTCGCCCATATATTTGAAATCCTCGAAAGGCATGTTGCTGTACATAGTCGCCATGTAAATATCCATACCCGACTCATTGGTAAGAAGGTCTTCGTCGGTTATCAGATTTTTTGGCGGAATATCTAGATCGTTGCAAGCAGCAAAGAATAACATGCTTAGCAAAGACAGTATTAATATTTTTTTCATATCTATCAAATTTATTATTTCGTTACTAATACAAGTTTTTAGAACGTAAGAGACATACCGACGGTGTACGTTTTATTAAGTGGATACAAACGTCCCAATTCATCATCCGGGTGCTCAGGGTCAACAAATTTCACTCCTGTTATAGTAAATAGGTTGTAAGCATTGGCAAACATGCGCAATCTCATAGACGACAATGCTTTTATCTTAGGCAATGTATACCCCAATTCGATACTCTTAAGACGCAGGTAAGCTGTGCTTACACGGTTGAATTCAGAGTCTGCATCAGGATAATGTCCTGTATAGCCATAGTAACCCGATACCCATTGTGTTGCCGGATCGTAAGGATCTGCAAACGGATCTACCGGATGCCAACGATCTAGGAACTGAGTAAGTGTACCACCACCATTGCTACCCCATATAGCGTACAATGGCTCTTGGTATTTCATAGAACCAAGTGCTGATCCTTGCAACAATATATTCAGGTCGAAATTCTTGTATTCGAAATCAAAGTTGAAACTATAATTCAACCACGGTGTTTGGTCATACGCATAAGGGTGTTTATCCAAATCGCTAATTTCGCCATCACCATTCCAATCTACATATTTATAGTCGCCCGGTAAAAGTCCACGATCTTTATAAATCGGATAAGACCAGATATCTTTCCAGTTCTGATAACGTCCGGCAGAAGTATAACCGAACTGTACTCCCTGATAACGATTAGTCAGGTTGTCGTTACGCCATCTGTCGTACGAGTTTCCCCAAGGTCCTTTTTCGGAAGCGATCATGTGTTTTTGACGGGTAATTGTACTAATCGCTTTTACACGATACGAAAAATCATTTATCTTGTTACGGTGCGATAGTTCAAGGTCTATACCGAAATGACGGTCACTGTCCAGGTTTTCATTTGGAGCCTCAGCACCTACTACGGTAGGCAAATCTCCTTTGCGACGGGCAAACATACCTTCGCGACGACGATCAAAATAATCGGCGGCAAAACCAAACAATCCGTTCCATCCTTCGAAGTCTACCCCAACATCGAATGTGCGAGACTCGTACCAAGAGATGCCTACATTAGGAAGCGGCTTGGTAGATGCGGCAGAAATATATTTATCTCCGATGATGAATCCCGGTGCATACTGATTGTAATATCCCGAAGCTGAGTTAGAGTTTGTAGCAGGATAGTTATATCCATTTGCCCACTCATAATTCCAATCGCCGGACAAGTCATCCCCTAATACCCCATAGCTGGCACGAAGTTTCAACTGATTTACAAATGACAAGGCAGAAACCGATTTGAAGAAAGGCTCTTCAGAGATACGCCATCCTGCCGATACAGAAGGGAAGAATCCCCATTGGTGTCCTTTTGCAAATTTAGAAGAACCATCGTAACGGAATTGGGCTTCGAGAATGTAGCGACTGCCATAAGCATAATTTATCCTACCGATCATTGCAGCATTAGCTTCTTCATAAAGGTCATTGTTGCCAATATTCATACCGCCCAACTGATTTTCGTCAACACCCGCAAAAAGGTAATCTGTAGAAAATGCAAGCTCACGCTGTGCATAGAAGTTATCTCCAGTACGCTTTTGTGTTTCCATACCAACTACTCCACCAAAAGTGTGCTCACCGAAAGTACGGTTGTAGTTCAATAATAGCTGGCTCAATATCTGTTGCTTATTATATGATTCGCGGCGAAGACGGCTTGGCGAACTGGCATTGAACAATGCCTGATCATAAGAACCGGTAACCTCATTGTATGCATACTGATAGTATTCTTTACGATATGCCTTATTGTTATCCATACGGTAATTGAAGCTCACTAACGCTTTTGCCGATAACCCTTTCAATACGGGAGCTACAACACTTAAATCGTAATTAAGCGATGCCGAAGATTGAAAATATTTTTGTTGATATTTTCTATATCCCGATATATCGGAAGTCATTTGTGCTACGGCATTCTCCTGCATTTCCAACCCTTGATAGTTTAGCATTGTATTTTCAGGGTCAGCATACGCCGGATTCAAAACACCTTGTCTCCAATAAGTACGAATGATATTTACAGCATCTGTATATGGATTGTTGCGCTCATCGGCAACACCGCTTAAATTAATATCAAAAGTTAACCCGTCAAGAATCTTAGTAGTAACGTTAGCACGAAGATTATATTTATTATAATTAAGGTCGCCCGATTTAAAGAATCCTTCCTGATAGAAGTAACCCATACCTACATAGAACTGAGTTTTGTCATTACCACCGGTGATGCTTAGGTCATGTTGCGTTTGCGGTGCATAATTAGAGAATAATAAGTCTGTCCAATTCGTTGTGCGGCGAGTGCCGTTGCGAAAAGCTTCAAAATCTTCCTCCTTATAGATGATACTTCCTCCATTGATATTGTTCATCGACCTTTCGTTGTACAATGTCATAGTTTGGTAAGGATCGGCAAGAACCGGCATACCCGATGGCTTTTGGAAAGTATATGTACCGTTATAAGAAACTGATGTTTTTCCGTCTTTCGATCCTTTTTTGGTAGTCACCAATACAACTCCATTTGCTGAACGAACCCCATATATAGCTGCCGAAGCATCTTTCAGAACAGAGATATCGTCAATATCATTTGCATTCAAACGTTGAAATTCTTCTGTAGTACTCGGAATACCATCGATAACGACCAATGGTGCACCTAGTCCGCGAATGTCAAAGTTGTTATTGAATGTACCCGGCTCAGCACTCTTTTGCCATACACGCACCCCGGCAATTTTACCGGTAAGCATATTCTGAGGGTTTTCGTTCTTAGTTTTCAACATCTCGTTCCCTTTGATGCCTGCCACAGCTCCGGTTAAAGTAACTTTCTTCTGTACGCCATAACCGACAACTACAACATCTTCGAGAGTGGTTTCGTCAACGGTCATTGCCACATTGATCAGGCTACGTCCGTTCACCTTCTCTTCTTTCGTTCCATATCCTAAGAACTTAAAGACCAAAGTCGCATTTGCAGGAGCATCGATAGTATATTTACCATCTATATCTGTGATTGTACCAACAGTCGTATTCTTAATTGCTACACTCGCTCCGGTTACAGGCTCATTGTTTTCATCTGTAACTATACCCGATATAGTCTTGTTTTGAGCCCATAGCGAAGGCGCAAAGACAAGAAAGAGCATCATTAAAATGCAGGAACACAAAAATTGCATCCTTCTGGCATGATGTGTTTTTATCATAACAATATAAATTTAAGTTAGTTAATTTTTCTCCAATTCGTATCGTGCTAAGGTTGCGTATTCGGCAGCAAAAGCGAATGTAAACATCCCTTCGAGTCTGTTATTTACATTTTCGCGACTCCAGCCAACCAGCAGATTTGCAGGAAGTAATCCTCTATAAAAGAAGTTATCGTACCCGTAATCCAAATTCTTCTGGAAAGTATCGATATATTGCGATGCGTTTTTGTAAGATGAGTATGCATCTACATATCCACGCATCAGTACGCCATTAAACCAGTTGTTGAACCCAATCAGGTCGTAGGTATAGTACCCCGGAACATTAAGACCAAGTTTTGCAAAATATTTGAAACTTGCATCCGATAATTTTTTTCCATCTTCCAGATATACATTTTCCCCTGTTGCACGATACAGATCGGCTGCACCTGAAATCATCGAACCGCAATTGTACGAATAAGGAGTCCCTGTACGATCGCGCAGATTGGTGTGCTTGCGATATTTTACCCCATTCACAGTTTCGTATGCCACATCACAGTTAGGGTCGCAACCACCCATCATATCATGGTATACACCATCTTCACGCAAGAGGTTTGTTTTTTGCCAGTCATAAACTGCTTTAGCAAATTTCAGATAGTATTCGCTCTTTTTCACAGTTGCCGATTTACGGCTATTATCTGCAGCAATATACTTATAGGTAATCTCATCATTCTTACCTTTATAGAGCTCTGACAGCCAAACTAACGGGCTAACTACAGGACCATTACTACACGAATGTTTTGTTACATAGCCCGGCCCCCAAGGAATACCTCCATACTCTTTACCGTTGCTGTCGAGAACACAGTCCCAACCATCGAGCACGTATTCTGTCAGATATTCGGCTTCTGTGAGATAAGTATTATTTCCGGTAAGCTTATATGCTTCCAGTAATTCACGTATCAGCCACTGCTGGTCGTCATATACGTTGTGTATACCCTCTACCAGTGCAGTTCCTTTGGCATTACCTCTATCTACGCCGTACACAGACCAGTCTTTAGTCTGCGTATATGAAGTAAGACTAAATGTTCCTTTATAATACGCGGCATTGGTATACAGCTTGTTCAACAATTCGCTATAGCGGTTGAAATTCTTATCATAAAGTTCGGCTTTGCCTTTCTCCTTGTGAGCTTTCAACCCGTGTAATATTGCGTTCACAGCCTCGATAGAGCTGGTGTACATCCATACACTTCCCTTTTCGTCAGAGCCGTCTCTATTCGCATTGGATTTAGTATAAGGATTATAAAATCTCGACATTGCCATTCCTTCGCCTTTGAAATGATAAAGCATGGCACTATCTACCATTTGCATAGCACGAAGGATGTTCTGCTCGGCAAGATTATCGGAAGTAATAGTTCCCGGTTTTTTGCCTCCTCCATTGTCTATTTCGGGATTATCGCTGCATGCAACGGTTATTACCAACAAAGAACAAAGAATAGTTGTTACTATTTTTTTCATTTTTTCTATTTTTCTTGTATCTCAGTGTACTCTCTGCATAGACAATACTTTTTATAGTACTGCCTTATGCAGAGGATTCACTAAGACCACAACATTTTTATTAATTTAGATTGATACTATAGAATACCAGTTTACTTTCATCACCGTTGCTTTCGCCTTTGTATACACCGAACACCAATACTACATTGTTGCCGTTAAACTGTGACAGATCGTATACAAATGAAGCATAAGCTTCAGGCTCACCGGCTCCACCCGCACCGTGTTTGAATTTCCAACAGCCATCTGCGGCAGCGGAAGCTTCTTGAGCGGTATTCGATTTTGGAGCAACATGCACAACTGTTCCGTCTTCTTTGATTGCAGTCAGCTTAAAGAATGTATAGTTACTTCCAAAGTTACGAGTCTTCAAAGTCAGCTGATTATTACCTGCTCCTATCGCAAACTTAGAATAGAAGTATGCTTCGGGCTCTTTGGTATTAACAGCAGTGCCTGAACCTCTGGTCTTAATCAAGTAACCTTCGGAAGGGAATACTTCAGGGTCTTTGTGAAGAGGGACAAAAGCCCATTCAAACGCTATATGAGAATTTTCGCGCCATGAACGATAAGCAGCTTTATAGTTATCTCTACCACCACTTACTTTACTTATTCCACTAAATGATTTCTTTGGATGTACCATCGTAGAGCGTACCATTTCCTGTGTAAGCTTCCATCCATCGACTACATCTGTTCCCGGTAACCAATCCCAGTTCTCTACTTTTTTATCAGCAAAACGGATAGCACGAAGAACTAATTGTTTCCAATAATCGCCTGTTTTTTGTCTATAGATACCAACAGCCACAATCACTTCTTTACCGACATATGCACTCAAATCGAAATCATAGTCAGCATAATTACCAGAGCCATGAGTCTTTGTGTCTCCTATCTTCACATTCGTAGGTTCTGCTGCCGAAAGATCGATAACCTGTACTCCAAAATAGGCCGGAGAAGCCTCATCAGCATCATGGGTACGTACTCTAAGGGAAAGTATTTTATTATCCTCTGTTATTTTTTTACTACCGTATACAAAAGAGTCAAAAACATCAAGATTAGCCGGATTGTTTCGTTCATCACCAGAATTACGGATTTGTAGTGTTGTCCCCTCATTCTGCTCATCCCAAGCACCTCTCAAGTCAAGGGCACACATGTAATCACCAGACCAATCCCAGTGAGGATATGCATCGCCATTACGTCCACCACGGTATTCATTGTAATACCACTTATCGGCAGTTGCCAAATCTTCAGCGGTTAAACCACGCAGTAATTCAACACCGCCCATTCTTAGATCTACAGTTGCAACACCATCAACGAAATCACTTTCGTTTACTGTTTTGGTTATTGTTACATAGTCGGTTTTGGTAAATGTTACTGTATAAGTTCCTTTTACCAAATCTTCGATAACAAACTTACCATCACTCCCCGATGTTGCAGAAACATCAGCACTTATGCTAACAACAACTCCGGCAAGAGGTGCACCACCATTTTTAGCATCGGTAAGCGTACCTACTATTTTAGAATCCGCATTTACCATTTTCACACTTGTAGATGCTACTTTGTTAGCATCGAATTTACCGGCAGTAATAGTTACACTAATTGTTTGAAATCCCTTCTTTGAGAATTTTACCGAATGGGAGTCAATAGATACGTTCTGGGCAGTATATTTGCCATCACTTCCTGTTGTCACTGTTTCGTCTACACCCGATATGGTAACAGTAACACCACTAATAGGAGCATCCATCTCATCTAATACAATCCCCGTAACAGTGCCGTAATCGACATGTTCCGATTCATCATCACTACATGAGGTTGCTATAGATACTATGCCGCCAAGCATAGCCACGAACAGAAATGTTCGCAAAATTTTCTTCATTAAAATCATGTTATAAAAGTTAAGAGTTAACATTAATTAGAAACATCAATGTACATAGGCTGATTTTTGGTTGGTTGATTAATAGATTTTGGTTATTAAATTATTTTTCTTTCATGATATGGCTCGACATACGTATTGCCCGTTATCATTTTTACCAAAGATTGGCGCTCGAAGGTTAATTATTGGGTTAAATTTGGGTTATTAAGTAAAAAAAAACATTAATCTTATGCTTATTACCTTATTATGTGCACATTATAAGAAACTATGAAAAACTAGTTAAAACGGTATTAAAAGCGAATCTCTTTCTATTAAAAAGATTTTAATATCTTTATATCTTGATAAGACACCTCTACCCCTTCTCCATTTATCACAAAACAGAGTATTATTATAGAGGTCACCCGGAAACAATCTTATTAACTTGAAAATTGTATTTTCTATCCCATGAAACTGTATCTATATATATTTTTAATACTTAGTTGTTTTTATTCACAAACAGCCTTATCTCAAGGTCTAAAATTTTGTGGAGGGGAACAATCTATAGATAAAAGAACTTCTTACGATGTTTTCAAAAATTCATCCGTTGCCTTTTCCAACTATTTCAATATTGACTTTAAGATAGCCCTTTATCCTGCAAAAGAAATTGGATACATTCTTCGTATAAAAAATGAGAAATCCGACAAAATCTATAATTTATTTTATGACGGACAAGGCAGTAGTTTTGTATTCAAATTCAATGAAGAAGGGCGCAGCAGCTTGATCACAGCCGAACTAAATAAAGAAGAACAGCTTGATAAGCATTGGCTCAGAATGATAATATCATTTGATCTAAAGAGTGATTCGATAAGATTAACCGTAAACGACAGGGTATTTAGAGCTGCAGCCTCAGGGCTTCCTGAAAAATACTATCCGGTTATTCTATTTGGTAAAAGCGACCACATTATCGACACTCCTTCTTTTGCAATAAAAGAGCTTTCGGTGGGGAATAATGAGAAATATACATTCCCATTAAGAGAGAATGAAGGAAATATAGTCCACGACTCGAAAGGGAAGGCATTGGGAGAAGTATTAAATCCACAATGGCTGATAAATGATGCTTATCACTGGAGCTTTAAGACTTCATTCAAATCTGAAACTGTAGCTGGAGCCAACTACAACGTAAAAAAGAAAGAAATATATTACTTCAACAGGGATGCTATATCTATATATAATGTAAGATCGGGTGAAACAAGGACAAAAGTATTTGATGAAAAATGTCCGGTAAACCTTGCTTTGGGTACAAACTTCATCGATACGAAAAACAATAGACTATATGCATATGAGGTGTATCACAATATAACGGATGAACAGCCCATGATTGCCAGTTTGAATCTGGATACCTATCAATGGACAACAGAAAGCACTGAGCGACTGCCTAAACAACTACATCATCATGGGGCTTACTACGATCCTTCAACGGATAAATACACCATCTTTGGAGGATTCGGCAATATGTACTATAGTAAAAACTTTTACTGTTTCGACCTAAACGAGAGAAAATGGTCAACACTGGACGGTTTTAGCGGAGATACAATACTTCCTCGTTACTTTTCGTCAGTAGGATATCTGAAGAAAACAAATTCCATATATGTATTCGGAGGGATGGGTAACGAATCCGGCGAACAGGTGGTAGGACGAAAATATTTCTATGATCTGCATAAAGTTGATTTAAATACAAAACATATAACAAAGCTCTGGGAAATTCCATGGGATAAAAACAATGTAGTACCTGTACGGGGAATGGTTATCCTTGATGATTCTTGTTTTTATACATTGTGCTATCCTGAGCATTTTTCGAAGTCATTTCTACAATTATACCGCTTCTCGCTGAAAGACGGAAGTTATGAAATACTAGGAGACTCGATTCCGATATATTCGGATAAGATTACAACAAACGCTAATTTATATTACGACCATCAGCTAAATAATCTGTATGCAATTGTACAGGAGTTTGCCGATGATGTATCTTCCGATCTTAAGGTTTATTCGTTAGCATTCCCGCCCATTACAGCAGACGATCTTACCAATTATCCGAAAGAAGAATCAGGTATTATTGTTTTAATAATTATCGGCCTAACTTGTATATGTATCTCTATTGTAGGGTATCTTCTATACAGGAGATTTGTCCAGAAAAATAAGAACAGCAGAAACACCAGTCAAACATTAAGAATGCTAAACAACGATAAAGAACGGATTGATAAACCTAATTCCATTTATCTATTCGGTGAGTTTACTGTGCGCGATAGAAACAATAAAGATATTACCTATATGTTTAGTACAAAGCTAAGGCAAATGTTTTTTCTTGTTCTGCAATATAGTATCGAAGACGGTATCACCTCCCAACGACTTAGCAACCTCATATGGCCCGACAAGCCTGAAGATAAAGTAAAAAACTCGAGAGGTGTTACGATCAATCATTTGAGGAAAGCTCTAGGTGAGCTGGACGGAATTGAATTTGTATATGACAAAGGCTATTTTAAAATAGTATTAACCGACGAATGTTATTGCGACTTTGTAAGATGCATTCAAATCATATCTACGGGTATAGAAGAAAACAGAGAAGAATTAATAGAGATACTGACACGTGGTAAATTCCTAAGATCTTCAGATCAGGCTCTTTTTGATACATTCAAGATAGACATGGAACATAAACTGGAACCTGTATTATTAATAGAAATCGAAAAAAGCTTTACCACAGAAGCTTATCAGACAACTATAAATCTAACAGAGGCATTGTTCAATATCGATCCGTTGAATGACGAGGCCTTAGTTTTCCAGACCAAAGCTTTACAAAGATTAAAGCTAAATGAAGAGGCTCGCATCCGCTATCAGGCATTTGTTGTAGAATATAAGAAAACAATGGGTAGTGACTATCCTCATCCTTATAAGGATTTGATTTAAGATATCTTACTTTCGGTTCTATCCCAAAAAATCAATCAAGTATATAAATAGAAAAAGATCCCCAAATGAGGATCTTTTTCTATTTTCGACTTATTATCTTTTTATAGCATGTCAATGCATTTCTCAAGTTGTACTCCCCTCGAGCCTTTAAGCAATATATAACTATCTTCAATCGGATCTTTTTTGAGATATTCTTTCAGGTCATCAAGATTTTTAAATCTTGGATACTTTGTTTTTACCCTGCTGAAATTATCTCCGATAAACATAACCCTTTCAAAATCATGATCGCTTATATAATCTGCAATCTTCTGATGTTCCATGTCTGTATCAGGCCCCAACTCCTTCATATCTCCAAGGATAAGAACTTTATGATTTACATCCATATGGTCAAAATTTTCGAGAGCGGCGTGCATACTTGTCGGATTGGCATTGTATGCATCTATTATAAGCATGTTTTTCTCTGTTTTCTTTAGTTGCGAACGGTTATTAGTCGGCACATACTCCTCTATGGCTTTACATATCAAAGAAGCTTTTACTCCGAGATACTTACCAATGGTTATTGCAGCCAATGCATTAGAGAGATTGTACTCCCCTATCATATTTGTTTGTACCTTATTACGTTTACTGCCAAATTTCCATTCCAATGCAAGGAAAGGACTGATAGATGTTACTTTTCCTGAAATAAATAAATCTTCCTCCAGTCCATAATATATAGACGTTATCCCTTCCGACATTTCGCGTAAGAGCAAATTGCTGTAGTCTATAAATATCTTCCCATCTTTGGTGCTGCGGATAAATTCATACAACTCCCCTTTCGCCTTCACCACATTTTCGAACGAACCAAACCCCTCGATATGTGCATGTCCCAGATTCGTAATCAGCCCATAGTTTGGTAAAGCCATCTCGGCAAGAAAGCGGATTTCACCTACATGGCTCGCTCCCATTTCCACGATCACAATCTCATGTTCTTTTTTTATCCTCAGTAAGGTTAGCGGAACTCCGATATGATTATTCAGGTTTCCCTGAGTTGCCAGCACATTATACTCCTGAGACAAAACAGAATAAATCAACTCTTTTGTAGTTGTTTTTCCGTTTGTTCCGGTGATAGCGATAATTGGCTTTTTTATAAATTGTTTCCGGTGATGGCGGGCTAATTCTTGTAGTGTTTCCAGACTGTCTTTTACTAATATTATATTCGGTCTGGTTGCGTATCTTTCTTCATCAACAACAGCATAGGCACAGCCCTGATCGATTGCTTTTTCAGCGTATTCATTTCCGTTAAAATTTGCACCTTTTAATGCAAAAAATATTGAATCTTTAGGACTATTACGTGTATCAGTTGAAATTTCCGGGTATTTCTTATATATATTATATAGATCTGATATCTCCATAGCGTTTATACAAATTTATTGTTTCCTTTCAAACGTTTATTAATGTATTACTTTTTAGATTTGTAAAGTTCCACAAGATTTGCTTAAAGCACTACGAATATACGTTAATAATTTCTATCAAACATTCTTCTTAACGTTTTTTACTTTATCAAATATCTCAGCAAAATATACCATAAACATGGTATCAAAATACCTTACTTTAGCGATTTTATATGTACCTCAAAGTATGTACCTTTGTATCAATAATTAAACAAACAAATCAACGGTTATGGGAAAAATTGCAAAAAAATTAACTGATCTTATCGGAAACACTCCGCTATTGGAGCTATCAAATTATAATAAGAAACATGGAGTAGATGCTCATGTAATTGCTAAATTGGAATACTTCAATCCGGCATCAAGCGTCAAAGACCGTATTGCCAATGCGATGATAGAAGAAGCAGAGGCATCGGGACTACTTCACCCCGACAGCGAACTGATAGAACCAACCAGTGGAAACACAGGGATAGGGCTTGCTTTCGTAGCTGCGGCAAAAGGCTATAAGCTTACATTAACAATGCCTGAAACCATGAGTATAGAGCGTAGAAATCTACTTAAAGCACTTGGTGCAAATATTGTTCTTACTCCGGGCCCCGATGGCATGAAAGGTGCGATAGCAAAAGCCGAAGAACTACAAAGACAAAACCCGAAGGGAGTTCTTCTTCAACAATTTGCGAATCCTGCAAACCCTGCAATACATAAAAAAACGACTGCTGAGGAAATCTGGCGTGACACCGATGGTAAAGTCGACATCTTTGTAGCAGGAGTTGGTACAGGCGGAACTGTAAGCGGTGTAGGCGAAGTTTTGAAAAAACACAACCCAAATGTGCAAATAGTGGCTGTAGAGCCAACAGACTCACCTGTATTATCAGGAGGCAAACCCGGCCCGCATAAAATACAAGGTATAGGAGCAGGCTTTGTGCCAAAAACATACAATAACTCTGTTGTAGATGAAATAATTCAGGTAAGCAATGACGATGCCATCCGCACAAGCCGTGAACTGGCTCGCGAAGAAGGTCTATTGGTAGGTATATCTTCGGGCGCAGCAGCGTATGCCGCTACATTGTTAGCAAAAAATCCTGAAAACAAAGGAAAGAATATCGTTGTAATCCTTCCCGATACAGGAGAGCGTTATCTGTCTACAGTATTGTATGCTTTCGAAGAATACCCACTTTAATCAACATAATACGATCTTAAAGGTTATCTTTATTTAGTTATGAGTAATTGATTTTAAAATCAATTACTCTCATTTTATAAAAACAAAAAAAATATGAGCAACTATAAATTTGAAACATTACAAGTACATGCCGGACAAGAGGTAGATCCGGTTACACGATCACGTGCTGTACCTATTTATCAAACAACGTCATACACTTTTGATGACGCACAACATGGAGCCGATTTGTTTGGACTTCGTAAATTTGGGAATATATACATTCGTCTGATGAATCCGACTACAGATGTATTTGAAAAACGTATAGCTGCTCTTGAAGGCGGAACATCTGCTCTGGCAACAGCATCAGGCCACTCCGCTCAATTTTTGGCACTTAACAATATACTGTCGCAGGGAGACAACTTTGTAACTACTTCGCATCTGTATGGTGGTACACACAATCAGTTCAAGTCACAGTTCAAACGTTTGGGAGTAGAAGCACGCTTTACACCGGATGACGAACCGGCTTCGTTCGAAAGGCTTATTGATGACAGGACAAAAGCCCTTTATCTGGAAACAATCGGAAATCCCGATCTGAATATCCCTGATTTTGAAGCTATCGCTGCTATAGCCGACAAATACGAAATACCTCTAATTGTAGATAATACGTTCGGTGCAGGAGGTGCACTCTTCCGCCCGATAGAACATGGGGCTACAATTGTAGTAGAAAGTGCTACCAAATGGATAGGCGGACATGGAACATCTCTTGGCGGGGTGATTGTAGATAGTGGTAAGTTTAACTGGGGCAATGGTAAGTTCCCTGAATTTACAGAGCCATCCGACAGCTATCACGGACTTGTATTCTGGGATGTATTTGGAGCAAATGGCCCATTCGGCAATATCGCATTTACGATACGTGCCCGCGTAGAAGGACTTAGAGACTGGGGTAGTACCATCAGCCCATTCAACTCATTCCTTCTCTTGCAAGGACTGGAAACACTTTCTCTTCGGGTAGAACGCCATGTGGAAAACACATTGGCTGTTGCTAAATGGTTGGAGAAACATCCTAAAGTAGAGTATGTAAACTATCCGGGACTAGAAAGCAGCCCATACCACGCATTGGCTAAAAAATACTTCAAAAAAGGAGCCGGTGGTGTACTTTCTTTCAAAGTAAAAGGATCGGGTGATAATGCCGACAAAGTGATAAATTCACTCCAACTAATAAGCCACTTAGCGAATGTAGGCGATGCCAAATCTCTCATAATCCATCCTGCAACTACAACTCACGAACAACTTTCGGACGAAGAAAGAGTTTTGGCAGGGGCTATACCAGGGTTGTTACGCTTATCTGTGGGTATCGAAAACATTGACGATATCATCGCTGATCTGGATCAGGCGCTGAACAACATATAAAATAAAGCCGTGATTATTTTTTTTATAAAAGAGGCTGTCTCACAAAATAGTTGAGACAGCCTCTTATCTTATAATAGAAGAATAATCATTTTTATTTCTTTGTTATTTTCACAACATAACCTCCACCCGGAGCCATTGATATTGGAAGCTTCCGATCGGCAGGAATATCTATTATTTCTTTTTTGTAGTCTTTAGCAACACGATCGGCATTTACACCGTCTTTAAAAACTTCTCCTTTGAAGTTGCCTTCGCCCAAGAATGACAAATTCAGTTCCATTGTACGGGCATCCCAGTTTGTCAATGCACCCACATACCATGCATCTCCCTTTTGACGGGCGATAGCTACATATTTTGCAATTTCGCCATTCAAAGCAACTGTATTGTCCCAAACGGTAGGCACAGCAGCGATAAACTCAGTACACTCCTGTTCTGCCATATAGTTTGACGGGCTGTCGCAAAGCATATTCAACGGTGATTCGAAAATAACATATTCAGCAAGCTGACGGCAACGTGTACCTTGGCTCATGGCTTCGTTATTCACGCTTCTGTAATTTCCCTTTGTAGCATTGCGCATCGCACCTTGCGTGTAATCCATAGGCCCTGCTACCTGACGAATAAACGGAATAGTAACATCATAGGTAACCTGATCGAGGTTTTCTGCCCATTTCATTTGCTCCAATCCATTTACGCCCTCGAAGTTAATCACATTAGGATATGTTCGTTGCAAACCAGTAGGCTTGTAAGTACCGTGATAGTCTAACATCATTTTATATTTAGCAGCCGTTTCTGCACCACGACGGTGAAAATCAACCACAACCTGATCGTCCCTATCCATAAAGTCTACTTTAAAACCTTTGATTCCCATCTCGCTATAATGTTTGCAAACGGCTTCCATATCACGATCGAAAGCATGAAACCCTGCCCAAAGGATAAGACCTACATTCTTCGATTTAGCATAAGCGACCAGTTCGGGCAAATTAATTTCGGGAACAACCTGAAACAGATCGGCTTTCAAATTCACAGCCCATCCCTCATCCAGAATTACATATTCTATACCATATTTAGATGCGAAGTCTATATAATATTTATACGTCTGATTGTTCACTCCTGTCTTGAAATCTACATTATAAAGGTTCCAATCGTTCCACCAGTCCCATGCTACCTTACCCGGTTTTACCCAAGAGTAGTCACCCTGAGACGGTGTTGCCAGCTTGTAGACCATATCGCTATCTGCCAAATCTGAATCTTTTTCGGAAACGATTACCACACGCCAAGGGAAATTGGTAGCACCATCAAATTTTGCGAGGAAATTCTCACGAGATTTTACAACCATTTGCAGATTGTTGTGTCCCCCTTGTTCTACATCTTTCGGATACGGTGCAAAAATCCCTTTCAGAATATTGGCTTTATCTCCCGGATATAAGAACATTCCCGGATAGTTAAGAAGGTCAGCTTCTACAATGCAAACCTTTTTGCCCTTTACTCCCTCTACTACCAAAGGGCTTATGGCAAGTCTTTTCTTATTCCACTCAGACAAAAGATTATGAACATACGGTTGTTCGAATGAATTGAAGAATTGTTCTTCAAAAGACGCCGATTCATATTTATTCGTATAGTTGATAAAAGCCTTACTGTCTGCAGGAAAATTAAACTCAACTTGTTCGCCTTGTACCGCAAAAGGCTTCTTAGACGCAGACACAAAACGGTAAGCAATACCATCGTCGTATGCTCTAAAGAGAATACTGTGATCTTTAAATTTGAGTGTAAGCTCATTATAATTATCCTTTATCTGCTTACGTTTATATACCTGAGCACTAATTGTCTGATTTACGGTCTTTGTAGATGACCCCGACAACTTTGCGTCTTTTCCATAGAAAGTTCCGTCACTGAGTGACATGGAAATCGTAGACTTGTCGAGCATAAGATCGCCGTTATGCAAAATAGAATAATCGATTGTTTTACCTACATTAATTACAGCTTGCAGCTTACCATTCGGAGATTTAAGATTAAATAACTTCTGGGCTGATACTGTCATTGAAAACAGAGCCGTGCAGAATACGGCTAAAATAATCAAGTAATTTTTTTTCATAAGTATATTTAAGTTTAGAATATAGAGAGATCACTCTCTTTTGCTAAAATAATTCTTTTTCAAGTTTATCCCTACCCTTTTCGACTAAAGTGAACACCGACAACTCCTTTTCCTTTATCCTTTTATAAAGGTCTACGAAGGGGATTACTGAGCAAATTTCAATCCTTTTATTTTATTCCACCCTCCACGAGTGAAGTCGGGAATCTCTACAGGAGCTGAATTATTGTCGAGCGAGATTTCCGTTAATGGTATCAGGCTGCACCATTCGGCAAGGTCATATACATCCATATCAAGCGGAAGTCCCCTTTGAAGACAGTATATCAGACGATAGTCCATTATGAAGTCCATTCCTCCGTGTCCTCCGACTTTCTTAGCCTGATCTTCTATATCTTTTGCTATAGGATGTTTATATTTCTCCATCAATGCCACTTGCACATCTTCGGGCACGAAGCTGTGAGCCGTCAGGTTTTCATGATTCTTGGTCAATGCGGGGTCAAGTTCTTCTCTGTCTAAAGCATATCCTTCTATCGGGTATTTATTCGCAAATCCCTTTGTCCCGGTAAGCTGATACATACGGTTGTATGGACGAGGTGATGTTACATTATGCTCTATCAATATCGATTTCCCATTCTCTGTTCCAATCATAGTGGTGGTATGATCTCCATTGCGAAAACCTTTTACTTCTTCTTTTCTTTTCTTTTTCAAAAACTCAGGATTACCTATCGCCTTCGTATCCATCGCAACCAAATAGTTCAGTTTGTCGCCACGGTGTATATTCATTGCCTGACATACAGGCCCAAGCCCGTGCGTCGGATACACATCGCCTCGGTGAGCTTTATTAAAGTCCATGCGCCAGTCGTTCCAGTATTCATCCCAATATGGTTGCAATCCATGAATATAAGCACCTTCGCCATGAATCACTTCACCCAGCAATCCTTGTTGCACCATATTCAGGGTTGTGAGTTCGAAGAAATCATATACGCAATTTTCTAACTGCATGCAATGCTTTCTGGTTTGCTCAGAGGTGTTGATCAATCCCCATATTTCATCCATTGTTACAGCAGCGGGAACTTCAATTGCCACATGCTTGCCGTCTTTCATCGCCTGGATACCTATTTTTGCGTGCGACAACCAGTCTGTTGCCACATAAACAAGATCTACATTGGGAAGGGCTGTGACCTTACGCCACACAGAGGTGTCTCCATAAAACTCCTGAGCCTTAGGAAGACCTTTTTCTTGTAGCATTTTATTTACTTTCTCTGTATTTTTTTGCTCTACATCGCATAGTGCTACAAGCTCCACCCCCGGAATATAAGTCATTCGGTTCACAGCTCCGGGGCCTCGCATGCCTAAACCGATAAATGCGATACGCACCACAGGTAAGGGTTCGGTTCTCAGCTCGAGTACATCTGTTTGTCCTGCCGGACGCTCTTGAACAGGAGTTTTCAATACGAGAGATTGTTCTTTACATTGCTGAGCTCCACAGTTAAACGATAACAAACATGAAGAAAATAAAATAATGAATTTTTTCATGGTGAATATTTTATTTCAAAGTCTATATTTAAAGATTAACCCTCTATTTTGTGAATATAAGGAAGGTATAAAGATAAGGGAAATCTTACATATTATTTTCTTAATTAACATTTAAGCCTAAAAATATATCATACATTTGCAGGATGTTTGTTATATATCAGTTTTCGAATGGAGAGGGAAAACACATATGATAGATTGTTTGATCTGATAAAAGAAGATGATCACAATGCCTTCGACAGGCTATATAATCTTTTTTATGCACCATTATGCGTATTTGCAAACAGATACATATCGGATCAAGACTCGGTTAGAGATTGCATACATGATGTGTTCTTAAAAATGTGGAGAGACCGAAAAAATATATTTATCAATACCTCTGTCCGTTCCTACCTACTTACTGCAACACGAAATCACTGCCTCAATTTGATAGAAAAGCAAAAAACACAAATGACTTACGAACAGCATATATTGAATACGTACGACCCCTACACTTCTGACGATTTATATTCTGTTGAGGAACTGGAAAATTTGATTGAAAAAGCAATAAATGAACTCCCCGAAAAGTATAGGGAAGTATTCAGAATGAGCCGATTTGAACATCTTACTTATAAAGAAATAGCCGAAAGAAAAAATATTTCGATAAAAACAGTAGAAGCATATATGCATAAATCGCTGATTATATTATCGGTATCATTAAAAGATTTCCTGCCATACGTTCTCCTTTTCCTTTTCTTCAACAAAAATTAATTTTTTTCATAGGGTGACCTATGAGTTATCTGTCTTATATATAGAAGCCACTAAATTCTATTATGGATAAAGAAAAATTTGAAAAGCTAATATTCAAGTTTCACAACAAAGAACTAAGCTCTGAAGAAAAAGTAGAGTTTGAGTCTTTTTTGTCGTCTTCTGACGAAGCACGTAAGATATTCCATCAATGGAATCTTGTGTATAAGGCTTCGGAAGCACTGTCTATAAACAAAGAGATTCCTGAAATACCGTTCTCTTTGAGAGAGAAGAAAACAATCAACTGGCGTCGCTGGCTAGCCAATTCGGCTGCAATCATCACAATTCCTTTGATATTAGGCTTCACATACCTGCTGATAGATAAATACAAGACAGGCCCTGTGGCCTATAACGAAGTCGCTGCAACGAATGCCAAAGTAGTAAACATCTCTCTACCCGACGGATCGAAAGTCTCTCTGTATGCAGGGTCAACACTCAAATATCCTGATCGGTTTTCAGATGAAGAGCGACTTGTTATTTTAGACGGTGAAGGAACTTTTGAGGTAAAATCAAACCCGAAGAATCCTTTCTATGTAGAAACGACAGACGGAACAAGGGTAAAAGCATATGGGACTAAGTTCTCGGTAAGAGATTATGATGCAGATAATACAATACAGGTATATCTGGAACGAGGTATTGTAGATTTTAATTCGCCAAGGCTAAATCATCCGATAACAATGAAGCCTGATACCCGATTGGTATTTAACAAAACAGATAGAAAATATACAATATCAAACAGTACACCGAACGAGTATGACGCTTACGAACAGGGGATTTTATTATTCAACAATAGGCCGCTCGAGGAAGTCGTACAAAAGCTGAATAGGGTTTATGGGGTAGATATTATGATACAAGATGAGAGCTTGAAAGAATATCGCTTTACGGCGACGATCAAAGATGAATCAATATATCAGATAATGAACATGCTATCATTGAGTACACCTCAACTGGAATGGAAAAGACAAGGACAAAAAATAATATTAACTCAGAAACTTAAATCTAAAATTTAAAACCTAAAATCGAACCAGTATGAACAAAATGTGTTATTCCTTTTAATTAAAACTTAATATCGTCGAAGTGATTCCTTAAGAATAAGGATATTCATTTGTATGATGTTTTTTAAAACAAGAAAATTTATGAAAAGACATTACCACTTACTTCTAAGGGGGCTGGATTTTTTTGCTCCATCTGAACCCGTATTTTTCAACATTAACCTTAAAAAAAATATACCATGACATTAATGAAATTTATTTTAGGAGGGAAAAGCAAATATCTCTTATTTTTAGGGCTATTTTTAATGTCCTTCACCGTCCAATCGAAACGGATAGACAGTATTTCCATCAATAGAACAGGAGCTATCCGCTCTGTACTAAAAGAAATAGAAAAAGCGTCTTCTTACCACTTTATGTACAACGACAAACTTATCAACACAGATAAGATTGTATCGATAAATGTAAAAGACAAACCGGTAAATGAAATACTAAATTCACTATTCGAAGATTCGAACATCACTTATACCATAGTAGATGATCAGATTATATTATCTGTTGCCGGAACAAACGAAGTAAAAGATAGTAAACAAACAGGCCGTGAAATTTCGGGAGTCATCAAAGATGAAAAAGGCTTCACGCTTCCGGGGGTTAGTATCGCCGTTAAAGGTACAACCACAGGAACGATTACCGACATTGACGGAAAATATTCTATAAATGTTCCCAGCGGAGCGGTTCTGGCATTTAACTATGTTGGCTTTGTTCCTCAAGAAGTAAAAATAGGAAATCAGAGCACTTTAGACATCGTCCTCAAAGAAGATACTCAGGCTTTGGACGAAGTTGTTGTTGTAGGATATACAACACAGAAAAAAGCCGATCTGACAGGAGCAGTATCATCCGTAAAAATGTCGAGCCTCAACGATATGTCAGTAAGCGGTATCAATAGTGCGCTACAAGGTCGTATGTCGGGTGTTACCGTACTGCAAAGTAGTGGAGCTCCGGGATCGGGAACTTCTATCCGTATCCGTGGGATGGGTACATTTGGTAACAACGAACCACTTTATGTAATCGACGGTATGCCGGCTGATAATATGAACGACATCAATCCGGGCGACATAGAGCGTATCGACGTATTGAAAGATGCTGCATCTGCGGCTATCTACGGTTCACGTGCAGCAAACGGTGTTGTTATTATTCAGACTAAAAAGGGAGGTAAATCCGACAAAGTGAATATTGCATTCAATACTCATCATGGAGTTTCGATGGCTCAACGAAAAATAGATGTTCTGAATGCAGCACAACGTAATACGATCCATTTGGAGGCATACGACAATGCTATAAAATATGACGGATACGACAAAACGGCTCCGGATTATTACACATCTGATTTTGCAAAAGTGAGCAGAACAAACTGGCAGGATGAGATTTTCTCAAGTGCTGCTTATCAGGCTAACTATGACCTATCGCTCTCTGGAGGTTCCGATAAATTCAAGTATAATATCATGGGAGCCCATCTTAAACAAGACGGACTTCTAAAAAACTCGAGCTTCAACCGTACAACACTGCGTATAAATACAGAACTGGAGGTTTTCAAAAACTTCAAGGTTGGAGAAAACTTGATGATCACACACTCTAAGCAAATGCTGGTTCCGGAAATGGGAGCAAATGGAGCCATTGCTTCTGCACTTCAATTCGATCCTTCTGTTTCTGTCTACGAAAACAAAGCCAAAGGCATCTATAGCGGAAGTGGAGAATTAGGCGCCGACCTCAGAAACCCGGTAGCTGTATTAGACAGATCGGATCGTGCACGTACTCGCGACCGTATATTTGGAAATGTATATGCAGAGTACAAATTTTTGAACGATTTCACAATCAAAACAGATTTAGGTTATGATTGGTCCGATTGGGGTGACAAATGGTTTGTCACCAGAGTACCTGAAGCCGGACGTGCGTCCAATACAAATGAACTTACCGAAAGAGGATGGAAAGATACAAAGTGGATCACAACCACTACATTGAAGTATGACAAAGTGATCGGACTTAACAAGCTTATGCTCTTGGGAGGTACTTCTTACGAAGCATTCAACTCTGAATATACAAATGCTCGCGGTACAGGTTTTATCTCCGAAGATAAATCGCAACGTTATCTTTCTGCTGCTACCAATATAGCATGGATGCAAGGTGGTCGCGAAGAATGGGCTATGAATTCTTATTTCGCCCGACTCGACTATTCATTTGGAGACAGATACCTATTATCAGCAAACTTCCGTACCGATGGTTCTTCTAAATTTGCAAAAGGAAACCGTTGGGGATACTTCCCTTCTGTTTCGGGAGGATGGCGTATTTCAGAAGAGTCTTTCTTTGAAACCCTGAAAGAAAAAGCAATTCAAAACTTAAAGCTGAGAGCATCGTGGGGTAAATTAGGAAATCAGGATATGGGAAGCAATTATCCTACCAAAGTGCTTATTGCCAACACAACAGATAATGATGGATACAACACTGTTTTTGGCAGTACAGAAACTGCAGGTTTTGGACGATATGAGTCTACATTAGCGAATCCCGACCTGAAATGGGAGGTAACGACTCAAACAGACTTAGGTTTAGATATCAGCTTCCTCAACAAGTTTGATTTCGGATTCGACTATTTCATCAAAAAATCGTCAGATGTATTGTTAGAGATCCCTGTACCTTCATTAGCCGGTGTAGACGGAGGAATGATGGTAAATGCTGCCGAAGTGCGCAACCGTGGTTTTGATATGAACCTATCATACAATACTAAAGTTAAGGACTTTAATATAAGCGCATACGGCAATTTCAGCAAGGTTAAAAATGAAGTTCTTTCTATGGGTACAGGAAACAGAAACATGTTTACAAGTTCTTACCGTGGTACCAACATCACAAGAACAAGAGTGGGCGAACCGATAGCACACTTCTATGGTTATAAAAATGGAGGTGTATTCAAATCTCAGGAAGAAATAGATACTTACGTAAATGAAAAAGGAGAAAAAATACAACCTGCCGCAAAAGTTGGAGACCTTAAGTTCCTCGATTTGGATGGTAATGGAAAAATAGACTCTAACGACCAAACAAATATTGGTAGCGGATTCCCTGATTTCACTTATGGACTTGGAGCCGATCTTGAGTATAAAGGTTTCGATCTTAGCTTCTTCTTCCAAGGTGTTGCCGGATACGATATATTCAACGCCATCAAATATGAAGGTATGTTCGTTGATCCTCGTTATAATCAGTTTGCAGCTATCCTAGACCGTTATCACCCAACAAACAACCCCGGAGGGAATGGGCCACGAGTTACAATCAAGGATACCAACAACAACCGCAGGATGTCTGATTACTATGTTGACAAAGGTGACTACCTAAGACTAAAAACACTTACCTTAGGTTATACTTTCAACAGAAACACAATCAAAAAATTAGGATTGCAAAAACTAAGAGTTTACGCTACCGTACAGAACCTGCTTACATTCACCAGCTATAAAGGCTTCGACCCTGAACTAGGTGAAACTTATGCTAATGAATTGGATAGTTACGGAGTTACCGAAATAGGTGTGGACAGAGGACAATTCCCTCAGCCTAGAACTTTCATTATGGGTGTAAATATTAACTTTTAAATCGAATAAAACATGAAACTATATAAATTATTACTATTCATCCCATTCATTTTTATCACATCGTGTGATTTAGATAGGGAACCTTACGGGCTTTCAAACTTTTGGAATACAGAAGCCGATGCTCAATTAGGGTTAGATGCTGCCTATGCCCCTTTTTATGAAGAAGAAGGTTTCGGGCGCGGACACTGGTGGGTAGGTGCTGCCAGCGACGATATGGTAATCAATCGCAGCAAAGGCGACGATGAAGCCCTCACCGAATTCAGAACAACAACAAATGCATCAAGCGGACAGTTCTCTAACTGGAGAATAATGTATAAAGTAATCAGACGCTCGAATGACGTAATGAAATATGCGCCTAACATTGAAATGTCTGACAAAAACAAAGATATCATTCTTGGTGAAGCTAATTTCCTTTGTGCTTTTGCTTATTTCCATTTAGCAAAAAGATATGGAGGATTGCCATTCTATGATTATAACAAACCTCAGGAAATAAACAAGCCGCGCGAAACAAAAACCGAGACATATACACGCATCGAAGATTATTTGAAAACAGCCATTTCTCATTTCGAGAAACAAAGTCTTTGGACCAGAGAGAAAGGTGCTGAAGGTCGTCCACAACTAGGTGCTGCTTACGGGCTTCTTGCAAAAGTATATGCACATTGGGGTAAATATAACGAAGCTAAAGCTGCTGCAGAAAAAGTAATCAACTCGGGCAAGTATTCTTTAGACAAGACAAATAATAACGGTTATGCGCACTTGTTCTCTCCGGCAGGAGAAAAGCATGAAGAAGTACTTTTCAATCTTACTAACAAGCCGGTGAGAAACCAAGGAACAGTAACATCTGTTATCCTTCTTTCGGGAACTCTTTCGGGTGGTACAGGATGGTATTACTTTGCTCCTACCAAAAGTTTGTTCGATGCATTCGAAAAACCAAACCTAACCTCAAGCGGAGACCTTCGCCGTTTGGTAACGCTTAAAGGTGCGGGTGATGATGTTTTCTTCTTAGGTAAACAAACAACGCTTACCAGTGCCCTTATTAAGGACATGAGTACAGGATATATGGGAACAAAATATTCTGCTGCATATAATGATCTTACAGGTTGGAACTGGGAAACCGGAGCAGATGTGCCTCTTTTACGCTATGCTGATGTATTACTTATCCATGCCGAAGCCGAAATATTTTTAGCCGGAGGAGGTCCGAACGATCGCACTAAAGGCGTGGCAGCAGCTGCTGCTTCATTCAACGAAGTTAGAGTAAGAGCATTTGGCGGAGACAATTCAAAAGCAATATCGGCTCCTACATTCAATGATTTGGTTAAAGAACGCCGTTGTGAGTTAGCTTATGAAGACGAACGTCATTACGACCTTGTTCGTTGGGGATTAGCAAAAGAAGTATATGCTGCTGCAACAACCGCAAGCGATCCAAGAGGTCCTAGAACTTTCGATCCGGCTAAAGATGCACACTTCCCGATTCCGCAACGAGAGATAGAAAACACTGATTATTTATTGGTTAATAACCCGAATGATGGTTATTCGAACTTTAAATAAAACAGAAATTTGATATTGTCATAGAGAAGGAACTGTCGCAGAAGTAGAAAATACATTTTGGATAGTTCCTTCTTAATGATAAATTGAGGCAATTGTAATTAATATATAAAACTTAATGAAGAAAATATTCGTATCAACCTTTATTATTGGATTTTTAATTAGCTGTACAAATCTACCTAAAAACCCTATCGACTATGTAGACCCATTTATCGGAACAGGTTTTCATGGACACACATATCCCGGAGCTACCACTCCGTATGGAGCAATACAGTTGAGTCCCGACACCCGCACAGGAGACTGGGATGCATGTTCGGGCTATCATTATAGCGATTCTTCTATTTTAGGATTTTCGCACACACACCTTAGTGGAACAGGCTGTGCCGATCTGGGCGACGTGCTTTTCCATCCTACCACCAAAGACATAAAACCAGTATCGAAAGGTTATATTTTCGAGCCTCTTGCCTTTTCGCATCAAGACGAAAAAGCCACACCCGGATATTATTCGGTTGATTTCAAAGAAGAAGGAATTAAAGCTGAACTGACAGCTACAACATATACAGGTGTACACCGATACACCTTCGATAAAGATAAAAACCAAGCCATAATTATAGACATGGCACATGTGTTGGCCGAAGAAGTTATCGACTCACTCGTTATCAGGCAATCGGCAAACAATGAAGTGTCGGGAATGAGAAGAACTCAGGGATGGGTAACCAATCAGTATGTGTTCTTCGTTGCTCAATTTTCAAAAGATATTCAGTCTTTCGACTTAGTTAACGATGGTGTCATTCTGGACAAGGATGCCAAACCTAAAACGAATAATCAACAAGCCGTCCTCAAATTTGGCTCTTCGGATGGTACACCTATTATAGCCAAGGTTGCTTTCTCGGTTGTAAGTGAAGAGAATGCACGAAAAAACCTGAGCCACGATGTGGAAGATTTCGACTTTGATGTAGTACACAATCAAGCCCGCAACCTTTGGTCTGAAGCGTTATCAGAAATCGTTGTAGAAGGCGGAAGCGAACATGATTTGAAAAACTTCTATACCGCCATATATCACTCAAAAGTAGTACCCAATATAATGAGCGACGTAAACGGACAGTTTCGCCGCCATGATATGAAGGTTAGCATATTACCCGAAGGAGAGAAATATTACTCAACATTTTCCATTTGGGATACGTTCCGAGCATGGAATCCTCTCGTTACACTAACAGATACTACACTCGTAAATAATATTATCAACTCTTACCTCGATATGTATGATGCCTCGGGCGAACTTCCTATCTGGCCCCTGTCTGCCGGAGAAACAGGGACTATGATCGGCTATCACTCGGTATCGGTAATTGCTGATGCTTACATGAAAGGAATACGAGGTTTTGATATTGCTAAGGCTTATGAAGCCATGAAGGTTTCGTCCGATAAAAACAAAAAAGGTTCTGACTATTATATCAAATACGGATTTATACCTTCAAACATAAAACGAGAGTCAGTGTCATGCCTTCTCGAATATGCATACGACGATTGGTGTATTGCGCAAATGGCAAAAGAGTTAGGGAAAGATGATGATTACAAAGTATATACGGAAAGAGCACTATCATACATCAATGTATTTGACGGACATACCAAATTCTTTAGAGGCAAACGTATGGACGGAAATTGGGACAGCCCTTTCAATCCTTTTGAACCGGGACGTGCATATACAGAAGCTACTGCATGGCAATACCGATTCTTTGTACCGCATGATGTAAATGGTCTTATACAGCTCTTCGGGGGGAAAGACGAATTCACCTCGCAGCTGGATAGCCTCTTTGTTGTGGAGTCGAAAGTTGACGGACACATGTCTGATATCACAGGACTCATAGGGCAATATGCGCACGGCAACGAGCCGAGCCATCATATGGCATACCTATACAATTATGTTGGTCAGCCGTGGAAAACCCAGGCTATGACCCGCCGCATACTATCGGAGATGTATCAGCCGACTCCTGAGGGAATCAGTGGCAACGAAGATTGCGGACAGATGTCTGCTTGGTATATCCTCAGCAGTATGGGTATTTACCCTGTATGCCCGGGGTCGAACGAATTTTCGTTGACAACTCCGCTGTTTGAAAAAGCAACAATTAAATTAGCGAACGGAAAGGCATTGACTATCAAGGCTAATCACCCTGAAAAGAATATGTATATCAACAAAGTTTCTCTCAACGGAAAAGAGATAGCTGCTAATTATGTCACCTACCAAGAACTGATGCAAGGAGGGGTACTCGATTTCAACTTGTCATCCACACCGAACAAGTCCAGAGGCATAGCAGAATCTGACTATCCGCATTCGATGACTACAGGAAAGATTGTTTCGATACCATATACAACAAAAGATCTGGATCTCTTCATTGACAATACAACTGTTGATTTGCATTCGGCGACAAAAGATGTGAAAATTTATTACACCCTCGACGGGAAAGAGCCAACCGAAGAGTCTGCTCTCTATTCCGAGCCAATAGAAATAGCAGCAACTACAACGATCAAAGCTCGTGCATATAAAGATGGATTTATCCCGAGCCGTATATTTACGATTCAAGCCACAAAAGCTGTGTTTAAGAACCCTGTATCAGCCTTGGCCAAAGAGAATGGTACAAACTTTCATTATTACGAAGGATACTTTAGTGCTGTAGACCAGATACAAAAAGCAACTCTCGTAGAGAAAGGAATAATAGCCGAACCGTCAATAAACGGAGCAAAACAAGCAGATCATTTTGCATTTATATTCACAGGTATTATCTTTGTACCAGAAGATGGCGTCTATGAATTCATGACTACCTCCGACGACGGCAGTGTCTTGTATGTTGATAATATAAAGATAGTTGACAACGATGGTTCGCATGCAGCCATATCTGCCACCGGCCGAATTGCCCTGAAAAAAGGCCACCACACATACAAGCTCCAATACTTTGAGGATTACGAAGGAGAGCACCTGAGTTGGGGTTGGAAAAAACCAACATCCGAGAAGTTTGAGAATATACCAGCATCTAATTTATTCATAAAATAAAAAACCTTGATAAGATGAAAAAGTTATTTTATTTTCTTGCTGTAATCGTATTATTGGCTTCATGTAATAGCAAGCCGGTAGACTTCAATGTAATGAGCTTCAACATTCGTTACGATAATCCTGACGACAGCCTGAACAACTGGCAGTACAGGAAAGATGTTGCGGCAAAGACAATAAAGAATCAGAATGCAGACATCGTAGGAACACAAGAGGTGCTTGTAAACCAGCTGAACGACTTAAAATCTCGCCTACCCGAATATAATGCGATAGGAGTAGGTCGTGAAGACGGTATCGAAAAGGGAGAATACAGTGCTATATTATATAAGAAGGATAGATTCAAAGAAATAAAATCCGGTTACTTCTGGCTGAGCGAAACCCCCGAAGTGGCGGGGTCTAAAGGTTGGGATGGCGCTTGCGAGCGCATCGCTACGTGGGCTATACTGGAGGATATAAGCAGCAAAAAACAACTTTTCTTTATCAATACACACCTCGATCATGTGGGTAAAATAGCGCGTCAGAAAGGTGTGACATTATTGCTAAGCAGAGCAAACGCTCTTGCTAACGGTTTGCCTATCATTATGACGGGAGACTTTAATGCGACACCCGAATCGGATGTAATCAAACACGTTACAGATGTGAATAGCCCTGAACATCTTATCCATTCGAAAGATATTGCAGTAGAGAAAAGCGGTACAGACTGGACATTCCACGGATTTGGAAAAGTACCAATGGAAAGACGTGAGTTTATCGATTATGTTTTTGTAAGCAAAGGCATCAAGGTAGCTAAACACAGTGTACTCCCTGAAAAATTGGACGATATATTCATTTCAGACCATTCTGTAGTAGTTGCTCAAATAGAAATAAAATAATTATAGAATTTGTGCTATCCTGCGTGTAACGAAGTATAGTCAACAACAATCAAAAAAGGTTTTTAATCATGAGACATATTTTAAACAAAATATATTTATTAGTCTTATTGACAGGGTTGATAAATATATCTATCAATGCACAACAACGGATACTCATTCACTCTCATAACGATTACGAGCAAAGAGTTCCGTTTTATCAGGCTTATGCGCAGCAAGTAGCATCTATAGAAGCTGATATTTACACAACAGGGAAAGCCAATGAGTTGAAGGTGGCACACGACCTAAAGGACGTAGCCAATGCCCCGACTATAGACGAAGCATACATCACCCCATTGGTCAATCTATTTGAACAAAACGGAGGAAGACCTTGGAAAAACTCAGATAAAACACTTATTCTTTTGGTAGATCTGAAAACTCCGGCAAATCCGACTTTGGATATATTAGTATCCAAACTGAAAGCCTATCCTCAGGTTTTCGACGCTACGGTTAACCCTTATGCCGTAAAGGTTGTTATATCAGGTAATCGTCCTGCCGAGAAAGATTATTCTAAATATCCGTCATTCATTTCATTCGATGGATATAAAACAGACTATACCCCCGAACAGCTGAAAAGAATAGCAATGATAAGCCTTTCTTTTGCCGACTATTCGGTATGGAACGGTAAAGGATCTATTAAAAAAGCCGAGTTGGAGAAAGTCGTAAAAGTGATCAATGAAGTACACGCATTGGGCAAGCCTATCCGTTTTTGGGGAACTCCCGATGGCGTTACCGCATGGAATACGTTCCACAATCTAGGCATAGATTACATTAATACCGACCGCCCTGAAGCCTGTGCCGATTATTTCTCGCATTTCGACAATAAGAATTACCAAATAGGGAAGAATGAAGATATAACCGATGATGTAGCACGTGCCAAAAGGCTGGATAGAACAACTGTTGGATTTCAAGGTTTTAACAACAAGCTTCTGCAACTATCGAAAGGTATCAACGTATATACCCCTACTTACAAAAATGATGGAAGCAACAAGCCTGTCAAGAACATCATATTCCTTATTGGTGACGGTACAGGACTTGCTCAACTACAGGCAGGAGCTACAGTAAATAATGCCAATTACAAAAACGGAAACGGGCTTACAATATTCAACATGAAATATGTGGGATTGCAAAACACCAGTGCAAAAGATGCCTATACGACCGATTCTGCCGCAGGAGGCAGCGCATTAGCGACAGGCGAACTACACAACAACCGTCATATCAGTATGAGTGAAGATGGAGTAGCATACCCATCGATGGCAGATGTAATGTATGCTGCGGGATATGCCTGCGGAGTTGTAACACTGGGTAATGTTGCCGATGCTACCCCTGCCGCTTTTTACGGACACTCGGTAGAAAGAGATAACTCTGACGAGATAACTTCGTATTTGCTCGATGGAAAACTAACCCTTCTGAACGGTGCGGGAATGTCTGTTTTCACACGTCGGAACGATGGTAAGGATATTTTGGGCGAATTAAAAAAACAGTATAGAATCAGTACATCTATTGACGATATCAATGCCGACAACAAGAAGGTTATCTGTATTGACGAACGAATGGATCTGGCTGCATCTGAAGAAACGCTGACAATGCTTGCCGACGCCACAAATCAGGCAATAAAAAAACTATCGACAACAAATGACAAAGGGTTTTTCCTGATGGTAGAAGGTGCAAAAATAGATTATGCCGGACATGCCAATTCTTTTCCGGGTTCTGTAATGGAAACATTAAGTTTCGACTTGGCGGTGAAAGCAGCCCTTGAGTTTGCAGACAGTAATGGAGAGACATTGGTTGTAGTAACAGGCGACCACGAAACAGGGGGGCTTACATTGGTGGACGGAAATGTTGCCAACGGACATCTCACTGCCCGCTATATGACCGACGACCACACTCCGCTTATGCTACCTGTATTTTCTTACGGGCCGGGTTCATCCGAATTCATAGGAGTGTATAAGAATACTCAGATTTTTCATAAAATGAAAAAATTATTAGGATTGTAAAAAATAATTATACCATCTCTGCCATGCTGAGGCACGAAGCATCCCAAAGCTGAACATTTCTATAAAAAGGAAGCGAGATACTTCGTTACACTCGGTATGACAGAGAGAATACAGATAAAGACCATGAGAAAATATACACTAATACTCGTAACTCTCTTTTGCGCAATGACATCATTCGCACAAAAGAATAACATACAACTGAAATTCAATAAGGACGGTTATTTCAAGATCGCCCAATTTACAGATCTGCATTGGAGCAACAACTCACCTAATTGCAGCAAGACTGTAGATGTGATCAAGCATGTTTTGGCAACCGAAAAGCCGGATATTGCGATTCTTACAGGTGACGTAGTAACCGATATGCCTGCCAAAGATGGCTGGAAATCTATTGGTAAAATATTTGAAGATGCTAAAACTCCATGGGCTGTCACCTTGGGTAATCACGATGAAGAAGCAGGGCTTACTCGTGATGAGGTTTTTGATCTTATCGCAAACTACCCTTACTTTATCGGAGAAAAAGGACCGGAGCTATCGGGATCGGGAAACTATCCGTTAGAAGTTAAGGCATCAAAAGGAGCTAAGACTGCGGCTGTATTATATTGCATCGACTCTCACAACAAACCCTCTGCACACAAGTACGGTCATTACGACTGGATACACTTCGATCAGATAGACTGGTACAGAAAAACAAGTGATAAATATACCGCACAAAACGGCGGAACACCGCTTCCTGCTCTTGCATTCTTCCATATTCCTGTATTGGAGTATAACAACGTTGTTGGAAAAGAAAAGACCATCGGCAATAAAGAAGAAGGCGTTGCCTCTCCCGAAATAAATTCAGGAATGTTTTGCTCGATGGTAGAGAAGAAGGACGTAATGGGAGTGTTTGTAGGGCACGACCACGATAACGACTATATAGGAATCGATCAGGGAATAGCCCTCGCATTCGGACGGACAACAGGGGTCGACGCCTACGGTAAACTAGAAAGAGGCGGACGCATTATCAAAATGTATGAAGGCAAAAATCAGTTCGACACATGGATACGTACACCGAAGGGTATCGAGTTTGAATATTATTATCCTTCAGGCTTGTCTTCTGCCGACGAACAAGCAACAAAATATTTGCCTGCTAAAAACATTCAGGTAAAACAACAAGGAGTAGAATACAAATATTACGAAGCCGATTTTAAACTTACGCATACAGATATGATCGCTTCTGCTAGGCTTGTAAAAGAAGGTACGTTGAACAATTTTTCGATTGCCTCTGCTACAGCTAAAGATTCTATGGCATTTGTATTCAAAACATATATCAAAATACCCGAAAAGGGCGTTTATCAATTTTATACTTTCTCCGACGATGGTTCGAAGTTATTCATTGACGGACAAATCGTTGTTGACAACGATGGTTCTCACAGCCTGAAACGTGCCGAAGGAAAGATTGCTCTCGAAGCAGGATATCACGAATTGAAATTATTGTATTTCGAAAACTATATGGGAGAATTCCTCGAGGTAGGTGTTTCGAGCCGCAGTATCAGAGAAGATATTATTCCTGATAATATGTTGTATATTGCAAAATAGTTTATCTATATAAGGACGCTGTCTTATGTTTCTTACTCTATCCTACCGGAGATGATACTTCTCTTCGTTGAGCTTGATAAAAAATAGAAAAAGGTGACAGATAAAAAACAGAATAAAAAGTGTCACTTTTGTCACCTTTTATTTATATCACACAGGTTATAAAGCATATATAAAAACAGTATATTTGTAGAAAAGTAACAATAAAAATCGATTATAATACCCTAAGATGAAAAGACTTGTTAGTTTAATTATTCTAAGCTGTATCGTAACATTCAATCTCTTCTCTCAAGAAAATGAAGAGGTACCTCCAAAATACAACCTGCCATACAAAAATACGTATGTGAAGGAAGCTTTGGTTACGGAGAATGAATACCGTATAGCAAAACCCGAGGAAGTAATTCCTAAAAGCTTCGAAGAGGCTAAGAATATATTGCCCAGTCCTATTTGGGAAGGTCATGCGAAAGAAATAGAGATGTATTGGAAAGCATGGCAAATAGCTATCAGCAATATCCGTCAACCACAAAAAGGTTCGGGCTTTGTTTCCAGTTATCTGGATACAGCTTATAACGGAAATATCTTTATGTGGGATTCATCTTTTATGATGATGTTTGCCCGCTACGGATACCGCTTTTTCCCATTCCAACATACATTGGATAACTTCTACGCTAAACAGCATCCCGATGGATTCATTTGCCGCGAGATCAAAGCCGATGGAGCAGATTGCTTCGAGCGTTACGACCCGACAAGCACCGGGCCTAACCTTCTGCCGTGGAGTGAGATGTTATACTACAAGCAGTATGGCGATAACGAACGCTTAGAAAAGATATTCCCGGCACTATGTGCATATTACAAATGGCTGAAACTAAACCGTACATGGCCAAATGGGACATACTGGTCGAGCGGCTGGGGTACAGGTATGGACAACATGCCACGTGTGCAGCCTCAGTATAATATGATATATAGTAATGGACACATGGTATGGCTGGATGCATGCCTGCAACAAATATTGATGGCAAATGTATTGCTCGAAATAGGTTTCTATCTCGAACGCTGGCAAGAGATCGAAGAATTTGAGGACGAGATAAAAATGCTTACCAAATATGTACACGACAATCTTTGGGACGAAAAGACAGGATTCCTGTACGATCAGTATGCTGATGGTAGTCTGAGTACAACAATGGGAATACCTGCATTCTGGGCATTACATACCGATGTATTGGATGCTAAGCAACTGGATAGAATGGTGAAGCATTTGGACGATCCTAAAACATTCAACCGTCCGCACAGAGTTCCATCTCTTTCGGCGGACAACCCGAAATATAACCCGAGAGGACGCTACTGGCAAGGTGGTGTTTGGCCGGGAACAAACTATATGGTCATCACGGGACTTGATAAGAAAGGATACACAAAACAAGCGAAGGAGATAGCCAAGAATCATTACAATAATGTTTTTGAAGTATACAAGAACACAGGAACATTCTGGGAATATTATGCACCCGAAGCCGCCGAACCGGGATTTATGGCTCGCAAAGACTTTGTAGGTTGGACAGGTCTTCCTCCTATTGCGGTATTTATAGAGTATATCTTAGGTATCCGTTCCGACTATGCCAATCATTCTGTGATATGGGATATTACTCAGACCGAAGCACATGGGATAGAGCGTTATCCATACGGCCCCGACGGCTTGGTTTCGTTTAAGGTTAATAAGCGTAATTCGGCGGATGAAACTCCATCGGTTACGATTGATTCGAACGTTGCTTTCGAGCTAACATTGCTTTGGGGAAAAGACAAGAGTAAGAAAGTAAGCATTCAGGTAGGCAAGCAAACTATTTGATAAGAAGATAAAAGAAACTGCCTTAGAAATTCACTTCCTAAGGCAGTTTTTTTATTGTTTTATATTCGTCATCTTAAAGTAAGAGAATTCAGCAGGCTGAGAAGTGTCTCCTATTTGTATTATTCCGGGACGAGCTACTCTATCCCATCGGGTTAAATAATCGGCTTGGATAGGAGTCTCATTTATCTTCGTCCAGTTTTCCCCATCCTTACTCCAATAGAAAGTCATATAACAACCGTTCTCTACCAAAGCCTTGAGATAGACAAGCTTCTGCGATATTGTTGAATTATAGATCAACGATTGCTGACCATCTTTTATCGATTTCAACTCTAACTTCCCATCCGATACACCCCATACTATGAGATTCTTATCATCTCCATACATGGTAAGCCCTTTTATACTCTTATTGTTATTATTCACCAATGTTTCATAAGTATAATAAGGCGTTTGCGGACGTAAGCATAATGCTGTTCCCCAATCATTCCCTTGTTTTGGAGTGCCGCTAAGCAGAAGTTTTCCATTCCGAACTTCAGTCTTTATATCTGAATAAGGGAAGTTCCAAGTCCAATCTATTTTCAACGTACTACCTTCGAATCTATCTTCAAAATCAGCAACTCCCATCTGCACAGTTCCGGGATATGGCATAGCTTGCTCTGCTTTACCGACTGTTCCTGTGCGAAAATGTGGCCAACTATCGTCTTCCATATACATCTCTTGCAATACAGGTTGTCGGCCGGCAAAAAAGCCTTCACCTTTGAAGTAGGCATGAAACAGATAAAACAAACGACCATCGGGAGTATCTACTGCTGTTCCATGTCCGCAGGATAGATAATCTCCACCTCCTCCATGCAGAATCGGATTGCCAGAATACTTCTCATAAGGACCTTTGAAGCTCTTTGAACGGGCAACATATACATCATAATCACTTTGCGGACCACAACAACTATGAGGTGAATAAACGATATAATAATAATCTCCTCTCTTGAAATGGTACTGACCTTCCATCCCGATCCGCTCATCATCTTTCAACAACGAGAAAGGCTCTCCAATCAATTTTAAGCCATCATCAGACAATTTACTAGCGAGTATCTCTATCGGTCTATTATCGAGCCCGTACGCCTTCCATGATATATACAGCTGCCCATTGTCGTCATAGATAAATGCATCGATCGCTTCTTTCCCGAATTCGACCAGAAGACCATGATCTGTAAATTCATCGGTAGGACTATTTGCTGTAGCAACACCTATGTATGATATCCCATCAGACTTCCGTCGTGCCGTATAATAGCAATAGACCTTATCGTTATGATAAAACAATTCGGGAGCCCAAAAAGAGTTGGAAGTCCATTCGGGTCGCTTCTTAAATATATGTCCGATCTGCGTCCAGTTTACCAAGTCTTTTGAAGTAAATAGCGGATAGTGCGGAGCCCATTCGGAAGAGGTAGCAGTTGCATAATAGGTATCACCTATTCTTATTACAGAGGGATCTGCCATATCTCCATGAATAACGGGATTCCGGAAGTAATTCTGCTGACTCTTTAGACTAGAAATAAGGGCAAGGCTAAACAAAAGGATAAAACAAACTTTATTCATGATAAAATATTATTAGATCTTTACTTTTCTCGGAATTGTTCTCCGTTAGAAAGATATGTTTCAAATGTTATTTACGTTAGATTTTTTATTGGGCTTAAGGAATCTGGTTTTTCCTTTATTCTAAATATATGACGAATATACAAAGAAACATTGGCATTGTAAAAAATAAAGGATCTCATTGGTTTATGAGATCCTTCTTCTTTGTATGTATTTGTATCTTTCTATTATCCTTTGTAGCTTGGATTGTATCAATAACAAAAGTCCGCATACAGTTTCATGTATACGGACTTTGCTTAAAACGGCGGTAACCTACTCTCCCACTTTTACGCAGT
>NZ_JAIXHZ010000164.1:0-10123 GCF_043392705.1 Dysgonomonas sp. Shenzhen-Wh21 | reverse complement strand
CTCATATATCTATTGGTACTATTTTGCATGTTATTGATTAAGCTAAAGAATATAGACCCGCATGACTTGTTTCAGGCAGTATAAGGGATTCTTCTTGTATACTTGGGAATACCGCTTCTCTAATGGCTCTAGCAAACATATTGTTTATTTTATGTCCCGGACAATTAGCTATAACTTTTCCCTTTATAAAACGACCGACTAAAGCTAAATCACCTACAATGTCTAACAATTTATGCCTGGCCGGTTCATTCGGATAAAGCAAAGGCTTGTTCATGATATATCCTAGCTTTGTAGAATCTTTTCTCTTTGCTCCCAGCATGTCGGCTAATAGATCGAACTTTTCTTGCTCTATAGGCTTATCGTATATAACAATAGCATTATCCAAATCTCCACCTTTCACTAAGTTATTATTGAGTAGAGATTCAATTTCTTTTACAAAGACAAATGTTCGTGCAGAAGCAAAATCTTTTGGAAACTCAGATAGGTCATGCATTGTTGCATCTTGCCTTTTTAGGAATGTAGAGTTGAAGGATATATGTGATTCTATACTAAAAGACTCATCCGGAATTAGTATCATTGACGATCCGGTGGCTTTATCTACAACCTTAATTTTTTTGCGTTTTATCGAAATATATTCTCTTGCAGTATTCTGTATTTCTGTACCGACTTCTTTTATTTTGCTCACATACAAAATAGAGCTTCCATCTAATATAGGAAACTCGGGTCCATCTACATCTATCAGGCAATTGTCTATTTCGCATGCGTATAATGCAGCCATAGCATGTTCTACTGTGCTCACATTAACACCATTGGCTGATACTACAGTTCCTCTTTGGGTAGCTGTAACATTCTCTGCCAAAGCATTTATTATCGGTTTTCCCGGTATATCTACTCGTCTGATCTTATATCCATAATTTTCAGGTGCCGGATTGAATGTGATATGTATATTTAGTCCTGTATGCAATCCTTTCCCTTGTAGGGAAAAACTGTTTTTTAAAGTACGTTGATAAACCATAATAATATTTATTTAATTTTATATTTAGGGAATCTTGATCAGGCATGAGCCTGCAGAATATCCCCCGCCGAAGACCGATATGCATATCAGGTCTCCCCGTGCGATTTTTTTTATATTTTGTGCCAATACCAATAAGGCACCTGTTGAGCCGGTGTTTCCTAACTCTTGAATATTCGTTAATACCTTTTCTTCGGGTATTGCTAGTTGTTTCGCAACATTCTTTAATATTCTCATATTAGCCTGATGTCCTATAAAAAAGGTTAGGTCATCTAACGAATATCCGTTGATTTCGACTATATCCTTCGTGTTTTGCGCCATGTATGTGCAAGCCTGTATAAAAACATCTTTGCCATGAGGCATTTTCAAACCATCTTCTTTCGGATTAAGGTAAACTGCTCTCGAAGCTAATCCTATATGTCCTAATCCTTGTGTTGTGACATCTATAATCTGAGGGTCTTTTTCTGAATAGGACTCGGTTGAGAAAAAGTAAGCCGTAGCTCCGTCTCCCCACAAGTGTCCAGATACGCAATCTGTATCATCTGAATATGTAGAGTTGCGATCGGCGCAGATAAGCAGTGCTTTTTCCGCTATCTGCGATGTGAAAAAGGAATATATGATTTCTATCGCATTGAGTCCCGACGAACATGCCGATGATACAAAAAATACTTTTGCATTTGATATATTGTATTTGCCTTGTACATAATGCCCTGTTGTAACAATCGTATCGCTGGGCGTATATGATGCAAAAATAATCAGATCTATATCTTCTATTTTGTAGGGAAGATTCGGTAATGCCGATTCTATGGCTTTGCTAGACATATAGTCTATCGTTTCTTCCTGCGAAGCTCTTGAACGAGTTAAGATTCCTGTACGTTGACTTATCCAATCGCTTGTTAATCCGTTTATTTCGGTGAAATAATCGTTTGGAATCCTTGTTTTCGGGACGTAACATCCTATTGAGTTAATAAACATATTAGTGTGTTGTTTTATATTACCTACAACTATTTAGCAATCCTACTATAGATAATTTCCAGATTGGAGGTTGGAACTAAACCCATAATGCGACTTATTTCTTCTCCTTTTTTAAGTATCAGGGTACAAGGAACTCCGGATATATTATATTTGTTATATAATTCTGGGTTCTTATTTACTTCCGATCTGTAAAACTTACTGTTTTTGCTTGTTAGCTGATTTATGTTATGCATCATTTTACCACAAATATTTGAGTCTTCTTTGTAAAAAATAATAGACACAATCTCAGTCGAATTTTCTATTTTAGACAAATCATATATTTCTTCTATTTGCACAATCTCATTTTCAATAGAGTATGAGTTCCCGTTTATAGATATTAGTCCCATAATGTTTACCAGAATAAAAAAAAGGACGAATAGTAGAACGAAATGCCATGTCTTGAAACGAAATTTTTTTAATTCAAACATTCTTAAAAGAAATTATAGAAATTAGGTTTTATACAAATACCTACTCTTATATTCATCGTGTATTGATTGTAGCCGAGGAGACTCTCTCCGTACCCTTGGTAGAAACGAGCAAATAAATACTGGTTTGATCTGTCTGACATTTTAAATGCAGCGGTTAGAGTTGTATTCACATTACCCCATCCTTTTCGAGGATTGATATCTGCTGAAAGCCACCAGCGATGTTTATCACTTGTGTAATTGACCGATACAAAGCCGAGTCCTCTATAATCTAGCAAATCTTTATTATTCCCCCCGTCTACATATGGAATCCAAACTTCCCCAGAAATATTGAATCGGGCGTTGAAATAATATTTCATAGATAAACTTAAATAGTTCCAGCTTCTGGATTCTTCCTCATCACGCCCGTTGGATTCATGTTTCAACTGTACGAAGGCAGCACCAACTACTCTGTCTTTATACAATATATACTTTCCAAGCCCTACACCCGGATTGTAGTTTGTATCCCTGAATGGACTTGATTGAGCATATATGTTCCAAAATGATTTTTGTGTATAAGTTAAATACAAAAATGATTTGAAAGGTAAGATACTTCTAGTCAGTCGTTGTCTTATACTTAGCTGGAAAGTTACATCAGCAGAGTTTTCTGTAATTTTCTCATCCAGTGGTACCCCCGTAACAAAATAGGTGTCTCTATATACAGCGAATGCAGGCATGCGGTCTGCCATTTTTATAGCATCCCTCTCCGATATTTCTAAATGCCTTGGACGAAAAATGTGAGGGTCTTTCATTGCACTGTCGTACTGCTGACGTATGCTATCGTTGCCTAAATACATTAAATCTGTATCATTTTGAGCAAGTAGTGTAACTGATGAAATAATAAATATTATAAATATATAGCTTCTTAACATGAGGTAATTAGTATTATAAATTGTCTAATGATGATGAGTATATAAATGAATTCTCTTTTCGGAGCGTTGTCTTGATATTTTTTTCTATGTTGCTGTTTTTATAATGAACATTCATTCACATTTCATTGTTCATCAACGCTATACTTTTATTAGGCTATATAAATAACGCATTACTTCCATCCTCCGATTCATATCCTGCATAACATTAATAGCGAATGAAGAATCGTTACAATCCCTGTCAGAGGTTTCTTTCACACTTGTATTATTAAACAAGATAGCTAAGATATCGATGTCTATATCATCCTTAATTTCACCTGCTTTTATACTGTTTCGCATAGCATCTTTCCATGACTCCAAAGATCGATTGTTTATTATTTTGAAGCGTTCCAAGAAATTGGGATAATGTTTGCCGGCCTGTATTACAAGAGCTGTATAATTTAAGAAAATGGTATGAGTAACTCCTGCTCTGGTAAAAGCATTGACAAATATTTTTTGCCGCCTATGCATTACTTCTATAAATTTCTCTAAAGAGTACGTATGTTTATCCATATTGTGCTGCAACTTATCGAATATCTTAAAGAAATATTCGTCAATAACAGCGTTAAAAAGCTCTTCTTTATTTTTAAAATAGCGATACAACGCACCTCTAGACATCTGTAATTCTTCTTGTAACACAGATATTGAAGCACTATCATAGCCTTTATTCATGAAAACATCAAAGGCTCTCCTTAATATATATTCTCTACTATATTTCATTATTTGAGTTAAAAATAAAAGACGTGAACGATCGTTCACGTTGCAAAGATCATGATAAAATTTAAAAATGCAATATCTTTTTTGTTAAAAAATATTTTGCAAATGCTTAGGTTGGAATATGCAATCAATAAGATTAGCGATGATCTTATTGATTGCTAGAGTATAATGGAGGGTGATTATTTGTCACGATAAAAATCGTGGATGGAGAGGGGATTTAAAAAAAATGTTTGTTAAGAAAATCCATGAATTTGCTTTTATATGATTCGGAGACAGGAATATATTCTTTCCCGAAAACGATACAATTTCGTTCTATTGTTTTTATTTTTTTCAGATTGACAATAAAAGAACGATGTACTCTCATAAATAAATTACTTGGCAGTTTTTCTTCAAGCGATTGCATACTCATTAAAGAGCTAATTGGTTCTTTTTGATTTTCGAGATGGAACTTCACATAATCTTTCTGGTTCTCTATATACAGAATATTATCAAAATCTATTTTTTCCATTCTGTAACCCGATTTGATAAATATACTTGTTGTTGAATGAGATATATTTGCCAGTTTAAACCATTCTAGTGCTTTGTTTGTTGCCTGTAAGAAATCTGTGTAGTTGATTGGTTTGAGTAAATAATCCAAAGCGTTTACACGGAAGCCTTCGACTGCATATTGATCATATGCTGTAGTGAAAATAATACGTGTAGATGCATGTATTGTTTTTGAAAACTCAAGCCCATTTATCTGAGGCATATTGATATCAAGAAATAGTAGATCTATCTGTCTCTCATTTATTGTGCTGATAGCAGATAGTGCGCTATTAAATGTTCCAACTAGCTCCAGATAAGATGTTTTTAAGACGTATGATTTTAGTAAACCGATAGCCAAAGGTTCATCGTCTATTATTATACATTTGAGAGTCATACTGTTATTTCTGTTTTTTTGAAATCTATCCTCAATAATGTAAAGAAGCGATCAGAGCGTTTTTCCGCGATAAATTCATATCTGTCGGGATATAACAACTCCAATCTCTTCGTAAGATTTACAAGTCCGATTCCTGAATTATGAGTTTCCATATTTTCAGATTTTTCAATCAAACTATTTTCTACAGTGCATAAAACACCTTTTCCCGGATCGACCAAGATACTTATATTAATGAAGCTATTATCTCCATTGTTTATTCCGTGTTTAAAAGCATTCTCAATAAGTGTAATAAACATCAGAGATGCAATCAGGTCTTTGCTTCCTGCACTATTTATTTCAACATTCAGCTTTACCATAGAACTAAGACGAAGTCTCATCAAATCGATGTAGTTTTTTGTGAACTCCAGTTCTTTATCCAATGGTACAAATTTCTGATCATTATCATACATAACATATCTCAGCAAGTTGCTCAAGCGATGTACTGCATTCTGAGCTCTGTTTTGATCTATGGCAATAAGCGAGTATATGTTATTTAATGTGTTGAATAGAAAATGAGGATTCAGCTGACTTCTAAGATTTCTCAAATCCGCTTCTAATTGTACACTTTTTACTTTCTCGAAGGTGATAGAATCTTTATACCAACGGGCTGTCATTTTTATGGCAACACTAAGACCAATGAGAAAGAAAATAGACATATAGTCTATAACAAATTTCATTAAAGGAGGGCCTCCGGGACCACCTCTTCGATGTTCTTCCATTCGTGGAAATTCTCTTGGATGTTCCTGCATATTGACAGGTATGGAAAAAGCGAGCAGGTCTGATATTACTGTTTGTAATGCAACAATAATGATAACAAGCACAATATTTATACTTATATAGGTAATAATCTTACGGTTGAATAAAAGTTTCTCTATTAAGTATAAATAATTGAGGTAAAACAGTATCGCTAGTAGGGCAACACGTATGCAATAATTGTAGAAAGGCTTGATATCAAATACCCCTTCTCTCGACATCAGATAAGTAGGAACAATTAAAACAATTGTCCAGATAAGTACATGTGGAAATATTCTTATAAAGTTTTTCATCGTTATTCGTATCTGAGTGCATCTATAGGGTCGAGGGTCGACGCTTTTTTTGCCGGATACCACCCAAAAAATATTCCGGTAGCAGTACATACTATAAAAGACAAAGCTATAGTATAAACTTGAATATCTATAGGCCATGCTAAAATATTTTTCACAATATATGCACTGCCAATACCAATGATCACGCCTATAACGCCTCCTGTAACGCTCAATAGTATAGATTCTATAAGGAACTGCATCAATATATCAAATCCCTTGGCTCCGATAGACATTCGCAAACCTATTTCCCTTGTGCGCTCGGTTACGGAGACATACATGATATTCATGATACCGATGCCACCAACAAAAAGAGAGATTCCGGCAATACATGCCAGCAATATAGTCATCATGTCGGTTGTAGAACTCATCATAGTTATTAGTTCCTTTTGCGATCTTACATTGAAGTCGTCTTCCTGATTCCCTGTTATTTTATGTTGTTGCCGCATTATATTCTCTATACTCGAAATGGCCTGATCTGTAGCATCTTCGCTAACCGCCGAAACCGATATCGATTGTATATAAGTTATTGCCAAAATACGCTTTTGTACAGTAGTGTAAGGTGATATCATCAGGTCATCCTGATCCATTCCCATTGTATTATCCCCTTTTGATGTTAATACACCAATGACTTTGAATGGGATTTTATTGAAACGTATCGATTGCCCTACAGGGTCTTCACCATTGGGAAACAGGTTATCAACTACAGTTTGTCCGATCACGCACACTTTTGCAGACGTCTTCACATCGGCATCTGTAAACATTTCACCTTGTGCTATTGTGTATTTGCGGATATCAAGAAAAGAAGGATTTACCCCATAGATAGATGTTGGGGTATTATTTGCTCCAAAAATCACTTGCCCCGAAGATTGAACTTCCGGCGATGCAGCGGAAATGAATTCTGCCTGATCTACGATTGCCTGATAATCTTCCATTTTTAATGTTTGCATGCTGGATGCGCTTTGACGCACACCTCCAAATTGTCCGGTTCCGGGACGTATATTTATCATATTAGAGCCCATCGTGGAAATCTGATCCTGTATGCTTTTTTTAGATCCTTGACCTATTGCAAGCATCGTAATAACGGCAGCTACACCGATAATTATACCAAGCATAGTAAGAAATCCCCTAAACTTGTTACCGCTAAGGGCTCGTAATGCTATTTTAAAGAGATTGATGAAATTCATTTTAATATATCAGTTTTCTACCGGTAATTTAGCGAGAAATTCTTTTGCCGATTGAATATTTGTATTCCTTGTATCTTCCTTGATACGTCCGTCTCGTATAACAATATTACGACTGCTAAATGCCGATATTTCGGGGTTGTGTGTAACGAATATAATAGTACGTCCTTCGGAGTGTAACCGCTGCATCAGTGATAATATTTCGAACGAAGTACGAGTGTCCAAATTCCCTGTTGCTTCGTCTGCTAATATGATAACAGGTTCGTTCACTAATGCTCTGGCAATGGCTACTCGTTGCATTTGCCCTCCCGACATTTGACTCGATTTATGATTCAGTCGGTCTCCCAGTCCTACATCTTGCAAGGCCTTTATGGCTCTCTGGTGACGATCTTTTGCCGATATATCCGGATTGTACATCAATGGTAGCTCAACGTTTTCAACAGCTGTTGTTTTTGCCAGTAAATTGTAAGACTGAAATATAAATCCTATCTTACGATTACGGAGGGTTGCTCTTTCATTTTTACCCATTTTGCGTACAGAAATCCCATCCAGATAATATTCACCATCGGACGGTGTATCCAAACAGCCCAGTATATTCAATAAAGTAGATTTACCCGAGCCGCTTGTACCCATGATTGTGACAAATTCGCCTTCGGATATACTAAAGTCTATTCCTCTCAAAGCATGAACCGTTTCATCACCAACAATATAGTTTCGCTTGAGGTTTTCAACTCTTATAATTTCTTTATTCATTACGTTATTTTTTCTTGTTATCTCCGGGGCGTTTTGGCATAAAAGGGCTAGATTCTCCATTTCCATTCGCTTGTGCTTCAGATTTATCGCCATTTGTCTTTTGTAATATTCCGGTTACAATTTCTTCCCCTGCATTTAGTCCTTCTATTATAGCTGTATGTATGCCGTCGGTTTTACCAATAACAATATGTTTGGGTAATAGCTTATCTCCGTCCTTTACCCATACTATTTTCTGAGTTTTATCATTATTAGGATCAACAGGACCTCTTTGTTCTGATACCTTTAACCCTTCTATATCTTTCATTACTTCGGGTGCAGGGTTGAAACGTAAAGCTTTTGAAGGAATCAATAGTAAGTCTTTTTCTTCCATTGTATAGATGTTTACATTTGCTGTCAGCCCTGGTTTTAATTTTAGATCAGGGTTGGGTGCATCTATTACAACTTGGTATGTAACTACGTTAGATGTAGTTGTTGCTTCCAGTCTTACCTGCACTACTTTTCCTTCAAATTCGTCTTCGGGAAAAGCATCCACAGTAAAAGATACTCGTTGTCCTTCTTTTACTCCACCTATATCGGCTTCATCTACATTGGCTATTACGCGCATTTTAGTCAGGTCGTTTGCGATGGTGAAAAGGGTTGGCGTACTGAAAGATGCAGCTACCGTTTGTCCTTGTTCTACAGCACGGGAAACAACTACTCCGTCTATTGTAGAAGTAATGGTTGCATAGCCAAGATTGGTTTGAGCCTTTAATACGGCAGCTTTGGATGATGTTACAGCAAGTTGAGCCGTTTTGTATGTCGATTCGGCATTTTCCCAATCAACTTTGCTGATTGCTTGTTTTTCCCAAAGGCTTTTTTGCCTCTCATAATTTTTCTTTTGAAGATCCAGATCCACTTGTCTCGATTGAAGTGCTGCATTAGCATTTTCCAGTTCAGATGCGAGTAGGCGTTTATCCAGTTCTGCAAGTACCTGTCCGGCCTTGACCTCTGAATTGTAATCCACATATATTTTAGATATTACACCAGAAACCTGTGTTCCTACTTCTACCAGGGTGATAGGTTCTATCGTTCCTGTCGCTGTGACGGCTATAGAAAGGTTTCCTTTTTCTACCTTAGCTGTTGTTAATGTAGTTATTGTCTTTTTCCCTTGTGGGAGTATAAGAAAAACTATACAACATAAAACGAGTAGTATAGCACCTATTATCAGATATTTCTTGGATTTTCTTTTCATCATTATCTTATTAAAGCGTTAATTCTTGTCCTTGATAGAAATTTAGTAATTTCAAACTTAGCAATGCTGTATATTTGGCTTGCAGTAAAGACTGTAAAGCATTGGCATAATTATTTTTTTCGGTAGTGAGTTCTACAGTATTGCGTATTCCTAATGAATATTGCTCTAGTACAAGCTGATAACTCAATTCCGAAGATTTTACTTGATCCTTGGCTGCTCTATACTTGCTTTGCCCCGATACTGCATCCTGATATAAGGTTTCTATCGTCTTTAATAATGTTTTTTCTGTATCTATCAATTCTAGTTGAGCTGTCTGTATGTCGAGCTCAGCCCTTTTTACGTTTGACTTGTTTTGTTTATTATCGAAAATAGGCACACTAAGTGTAAGCCCTATAGACTGATTGAAATTTCGTCCTATTTGTGTAGCAAAAGAGGGGGAATTATTAAATATATTACCCGTACCTATACTTCCTGTAACAGAAATAGTAGGTAGATAGCCTGCCTTTGCAGATGATTTACTGAGATTAGCCAGCTGTATATTTAATTTGCTATTTGCTACTTCGGGCATTATATTCAGAGCTCTTCTATAGACTTCGTATTTTGAAGGGATAAATAATAGTATATCTTCGTCGTTTATCTCAGGAAATACAATGTCTATCTCTTCATCATAATCTAATTCGAGCAATTGTTTCAGTTGTAACTTATAACTTTCGTAAGAACTTTGTGCTTGTACCAGATTGTACTTGTCGGAGCTATATTGAGCTTCCACCTGAGCATATTCACTGTGTGTAATACTTCCT
>NZ_JAIXHZ010000163.1:0-9391 GCF_043392705.1 Dysgonomonas sp. Shenzhen-Wh21 | reverse complement strand
TGGTTTTGGTATCTAATTTCTATGGAAATGTACAGTCTGTAAGGATATCAACTTCCTTTCTAATTAAATCTTTTACAAAGTTATAACATTGATCTGAAATTGCAAGGCTATATAACTTTGTCTTATCATTTTCCTTCAAGAAGCCCTTCTCCAAAAGATATTCTATTTGAAGAGTTACTTTCTTTTTCAGTAAAACATGAAAGTTATCTTCGGGTAATATAACAAGGTTAGCAGCCAGATAACGTTCTACATATACAAACGCCTCACGGAACTGTTCTTTGGTTACAGGAACCTCATTATCCAAATATGATTCCCATAAAACTTCAGCCCAATGCTTACCATTGCTATCTATAGTACCTCCGTAATCGAAGATAATCCCTTTTACTTTTGACAAATCAAACATGCTAAAACTTATTTTAATTGTATTTTCCACTCTTTATATCCATAACAAAGCCTTTGCTTATCTTCTCATGCCTTGTTACCATGTATACAAGCAGTATATTCAATACAGTTAATTCAAATACAAAATACAACCAAGGCCACCCCAACAATACAGACACAAACAATGCGATAGATCGTGTATTGAAAGAGAGTATATTGGTATATTTCATTAAGGGGAGGCTTTTCTCTCTGAAGTCGTTGCGAAAACTTTCAGGAGCAACATCTCCAAATCTTTCTCTGAGTAATCGAAATAAAACCTGAAGTCTTGGAGATCGATTTTCCTGATCGGTAGTATAGTTGCGATAGAAAAACAATACAATTTTTGCTCCGAAGTTTTTACTCCAAGTTAGCTCTTTAAATTTGGCAGTAAGCTCAGCCGAATTGTCTAATTCACTCCCTGATTTCCCTTTAAGGAACAATAGATGTACATTGCGATAGTAATCGGCCATCTCCGCTTGTTTGGAATGAAAATAACCTGTAACACAAGCTAAAACCCATATCCATCCGCCCCACTCGGGATAAAGGCGTAAGCAAATACCTACATAAATGGAAGCAAACCACAGATTGCCGGCAAAACCGTCCAAAACACGTCCTAAAGCAGAAAACTGCTTTGTCATGCGAGCCAACTGCCCATCTGCACTATCATAAGAGTTTGCCCATACAAGTAAAAATATCCCTAATAGAGATATCCATATATTGTCAAAATAAAAACATATCCCTGCCCCTATTCCCAAGAAAATACTTGCTATGGTGACAGCATTAGGAGTAACACCTAATTTCTGAAACAATAGAGCCCAACGATAACCGATCGGACGATAGAAATAAATATCTATAAACTCTTCTGTATCCGTTGATTTTAGAGTAGATTCAAGTGTCGGTTGTTTATTATCCATTAATTTATTGATACTACTTTTATTACAAACTACTTTCCGTATAATGCAAATATAAGCTTATTATTATTATCCTTGCAAATCTCTTTGAATCTGCTTATGCACACATTCTGCAATCTTTGGTGCTGCATCACTCCTACAAGGAGCAAAGCTCGGCCAATCATTAAAGTCAATTATTTTAAAAGAGCCATCTTCGTCTACAACGCAGTCTCCCCCATATACTTTAACATCTAATATCTCACCGGCCTTATCACATGCTTTCTTCAAAGCCTCTACATCAAACGGAAACTCATGCGCTTCACCATTTATTGCTTCAAGTCCGAATTTACTATGGCTTAAATCGTAAGGATAAAACCAATAGAAGAAATCAGTATCTGCCACCCCATAAAACTTAACAAGGTCTCCGACAAGATGTTCGTTGATCACAGCATTTGGAATATCACGCAAAGCGAACTCTTTTAATATTGATTTCACTTCGGGTATATTACGTGCATAGGTTACATCTTCTCTATGAATGGCATGCGAATCACCTCGTTTGATCCAATATGCATCCGCCGTCATTTTCTTCAATTCTTGGGTCGGATCATCCGTTACATCCACTATAAGGCTTGTAGGATATGGTATATCGTTTTCCAACAACAAGCGAGTCATTGCCTCACGTGTGCAGTTTTCAATACCGGTTCCCGGATTTATTATAACAGCTCCATCCTCTTCTCTTTTCTTTAGTTTACGGATGGTTGTTTTGTCACGAGCCATATTGAAGATATACCGCTCATTCTCTTCACTTAAAATAAATTCATCTTCTGTATATTCTCTTACATCATATCCCATATTTCTTAAACATTCGGCTGTCTCACTGAATATCATGCCATCATTGCCTATATGATTGGGAGAGAATTTTGTTTTCCTTTTGATTCCTGCTACTTTTATCTTTGACATAGTATTTATAATGTCCCTATCTCTTTTATATTAATTGTTTAAGAATTTCTCTGCTTTAACAATATCGCCTGCATGATCCACATCTACTATTTTTTCAAAAGGATATGCTTTTAATTGTAAATTGTCGGCGACTAATTGTCTCTGAAAGTTGCGCATACGAGCTTGTCCGGAGTCTAAACAGGCTTCAAGCGTATCAATCGCCTTGGGTGTCAAACCGTAAATACCTCCGGAGATGTATTTACAATTATCAGAATGATCGAGAAAGCCCTTTATTGCCATACGGTCATTTACATCCACATAAAGCGGTTTTTCGTCATCTATGAAGTCTGTCACAGCCATCATACCATCACTATCCGAATCATTTATGAATGTTTGAATATATTTAGAAAACTCGTCTTCTTTAAAAATCGTGTCTACTGTCGTTAAGCAGAATTTTCCGTCTCGAAGAAAATCTCTTAACTCAAAAAAGCTATGCATTGAGCTGGGTGTAGACTTAATCACAACATTAAAAGGAATACCCAATTCGAGATTAGTCAGATAGTCTTGTACTTGAGTCATTTCTTCATTCACAATAATACTTATTGAAGAAGCATTATTTTTGAGAAATATATCAATCAGCCGACGAATCATTTCCACCCCATTTAGCTTTACTAATGGTTTTGGCAAAGTAACACCTTCCTGGACAAGTCTAGAACCTTCTCCCGCAGCAATTATAGCGTAATTCATTTTTATTAACTAAATTTTAACTAAGAGGTAAATATACTATTCTTCTGCTTCTTTTATCAGGTCAACACTATCATCACCGCCTTTATCCACATATAACTTCCTCAGTGGATTAGCATAAGCTTTATCATATTCTATACGATTGCCATAAGTATCAATAGCCATATATATTGCCTGGCGGAACGACTCTTCTGAAGCTTTATTTTGCCCTGCAATACTGTATGCAGTACCATGAGCAGGTGATGTGCGCACAATAGACAGACCGGCAGTAAAATTAACGCCGTCTTCCATCGCTAGTGTTTTGAATGGAGCTAATCCCTGATCGTGGTACATAGCCAATATACCATCAAAATGAGTATAATCGCCCGAACCAAAAAATCCATCAGCCGGATATGGACCAAAGCAAAGTATCTTTTTATCTTGCAACTCATTCAAAGCAGGAATTATAATCTCGTTTTCTTCATTTCCTAACAATCCATTTTCTCCGGCATGAGGATTCAGTGACAAAACAGCAATACGAGGCCGCCCTACTCTAAAGTCTCTTTTTAGACTCCGTTCGAAGCGAGTAGCTGTCTCCACTATCTTTTCCTTTGTCAATGTATTAGGAACTTCCGACAATGGGATATGTCCGGTAACAAGAGCTATCCGAAGAGAGTCTTTTACCAGAATCATTAAACTTTTATCCTGATCTTTCCCAAAACGCTCTTCCAGATATTCTGTGTGTCCCGGGAATTTAAAGTCTTCTCGTTGAATGTTATGCTTATTAATAGGAGCTGTTACAAGAACATCTATTGCACCATCCCTGAGGTCGGCAACAGCTCTTTCGAGCGATTGATATGCAGCTTCACCTGCAACAGGAGTCGCTTGACCTAGCTCTACTTTAGTATCTTCATTGATACAATTGATGATATTAACCTTGTTTACAACAGCGTCTTTTACATCACTTATCTGATTGAAAGCAACTGTCTGCAACTCCATCGCCTTACGATGATAAGCGGCAACTTTGGCTGATCCGTATATTACGGGAATACAGATTTCAGCCATACGGATATCTGCGAAGGTCTTTAATATAACCTCATAGCCTATTCCGTTTATATCACCTTGTGTTATTCCTACTTTAATCATAGCTTTATATTTAGTCCTCTCAACTTCCATAGAGGAAGACTACACGAGGGTCATTTCTTTCTTTTGCCTGATAGATTATTCTAAATTCTTTTTAGGAGCACTTAAAGCATCTCCTTTCATTGTCGACAACATACCACAGGCCGCAAAAATATCTTCTCCACGAGATGCACGAATCGTGCTGGTTACACCTTTTTTAGTCAAATAATCGCGGAATGCCTCCATTTTCTCTTTAGTAGAAGTTTTCAAGTCGACGTTAGGTATCGCATGAAAGCGAATAAGGTTTACCCTACATTCGATCCCCCTAAGCATCTGCGCCAACTCTTTTGCATGAATTAAAGAATCGTTGAAGTTGTCAAACATTATATATTCGAAAGACAATCGTCTCTGTTTTGTCCAATCGTATTGCCGCAATAGATCCATTACCCCTGTGATAGGAAATGCCTTTTCGGCAGGCATTATTGATAATCTTTGTTCTTTTTCAGGACTATGTATACTGATAGCCAGATGGGCATTACTCTCGTCCAAAAAACGTTTCAATTTGGGTGTTACACCTGTTGTAGAAACCGTTATACGCTTCGGACTCCACGCCATTCCATAATCAGCAGTCATTATCTCGAGTGTCTTTTTCAGTTCTTCATAATTATCCAAGGGCTCACCCATTCCCATAAAAACCACATTCGTCAAGCTCTCTGCCTCGCGAACAGAATAGAGCTGATTCAATATCTCGTTTGCTGTTAGATTTCCATTAAACCCTTGTTTTCCGGTCATGCAAAACAAGCAATTCATTTTACAACCAACCTGAGAAGACACACAAAGCGTTGCCCGATCGTCCTCGGGTATCATAACGGCTTCTATCAGCTTTTCTTTTTCCGTTTTGAACAAATATTTTACCGTACCATCTATAGATTGCTGAAATTCGAGAGGGTTATACCGCCCTATATCATATTTCTCTGACAACAAAGCTCTGTTTGCCACAGAGAGATTCGTCATTTCATCGACAGATGTTATTCTTTTCTTGTAAACCCAGTCTGCTATTTGTTTGGCAGAGAATCTGGGTAAACCACACTCACCTACTACACCATAGAAATCTTCCATAGTCATACCCAGCAAGTGTTTTTTATTTTCCATATTCTAGTATTTAGCTTTTAGCAAACAGCCCTTAGCAAGTTGCTAAAGGCTATCGGCTAACAGCTTATTTTATAATCTTTTCTTAATTGCTTCACTTTCCTTTTCAAAACCCGGTTTGTCGAGAAGAGCAAACATATTCTTCTTATACGCCTCTACTCCCGGCTGATCGAATGGATTTACGCCAAGAATATAACCGCTTATACCACATGCTTTTTCGAAAAAATAAAGTAACTGTCCGATACTATATTCATCCAGTTTAGGCAACTCTATTTTTATATTCGGAACACCTCCGTCAACGTGAGCAATCTGAGTACCCAACTCTGCCATCTTGTTTACGAAGTCTATTCTTTTACCTGCAAGGAAGTTCAACCCATCAAGATTCTCTTCATCAGTCGGCACTGTCAGTGTTTCGTTTGGCTGAGCCACAGAAACAACAGTTTCGAAAATAGAACGCTCACCTTCCTGAATCCATTGACCCATCGAGTGAAGGTCGGCAGTAAAGTCTACCGCAGCATTGAATATCCCTTTATTTTCTTTGCCTTCACTTTCTCCGTAAAGTTGCTTCCACCATTCTGCGATGTAGTGCAATTTAGGATTGAAGTTGGCAAGGATTTCTATTTTTTTGCCTTTTTTATACAACTCATTGCGAGTAACTGCATATATTTCAGCGATATTTTTCTCAAATGACACACTTGGAGCTGTTTCTTTTTCCATATAAACCGCACCCGCCACTAACTGACGAATATCGATACCAGCCAACGCAATTGGAAGTAACCCTACCGGAGTCAATACAGAGTAACGTCCTCCGACATTGTCAGGAATTACATATTTCTTGTAACCTTCTTTTGTTGCCAATGTATACAAAGCTCCACGAGCCGCATCGGTGATCGCAACAATACGATTCTTAGCTTCTTCTTTGCCTACAGCTTTTTCCAATTCAGCCTTAAGAATACGGAAAGCCAAAGCAGGCTCTGTTGTTGTTCCCGATTTGGAAATATTGATAATTCCAAAAGATTTACCTTTCAGGTAGGCTAAAAGCTCAACAAGGTAATCTTCACCTATATTATTTCCTGCATACAAAATAACAGGATTTTTACGATCTTTCTGTAACCAATCAAATGCATTTGATAAAGAATCGATAACCGCTCTTGATCCAAGATAGCTACCACCGATACCCACCAATACGATCACTTCACATTTGGATTTCAATGCAGCTGCTGTATCTTCAATATCTTTCAATTCTGCATCTGTAATAGAAGATGGCAAATTGAGCCAGCCTAGAAAATCATTTCCTTTGCCTGATCCATCGTGAAGAGCCTCATTGCATTTTTTAGCAAGAGCTGCCTGACCGTTGATATCAGCCTGGCTTATAAAGCCTAATGTTTTGCTAATGTCTAATTTGATAACCTTATCCATATTGTTTCTTTATTTTAGTATCTGTTCTCTTAATATTTTCACTTCCAGATGTGCCGGAGAATTTTCATACAATATACGATAAACCATATCTGCAACAGGAATATCCACATTATATTTTTCATTGATCTCTCTTACACACTTTGTGCCATAGTAACCTTCCGCTATCATTTCCATCTCCACCTGAGCAGCTTTTACCGAATAGCCCTTGCCAATCATTGCACCAAAGGTACGATTGCGGCTAAAACTAGAATAACAAGTCACAAGGAGATCTCCTAAATAAGCAGAATCCTGTATCCTTCTTTCGATAGGAGAAACGATATCAACAAAGCGCTCCATCTCTGATATAGCATTGGAAACCAATACCGCCTGAAAATTATCGCCATACTTCAGACCGTGGCAAATTCCTGACGCAATCGCATATACATTCTTCAGTACTGCGGCAAGTTCAATTCCCGCAACGTCATTCGACACAGAAGCCCGCACAAATCTATTATTGAAGACTTGAGCAATCGCATTTGCCTTCTGGATATCGGCACAAGCGATAGTAGGGTAAGTCAATCGTTCCAAAGCTATTTCCTCGGCATGACAAGGCCCGCCAACAATCGCCATATTTTGAGGCGACACATTATAGTATTGCTCCAGATAATCTGTCACAAGCAAATTTTCCGGAGGGACGATACCTTTTATCGCTGAAATAATAAATTTATTCGCCAAACTTGTATTCAACTTTTCAAGATGACTTTTCAAGAAAGGAGAAGGTACAGCAAGAACTATTGTATCCGAATCTTCCACTGCTTGTGTAATATCCGAATAAAATGTAATTCTATCCAGATTGAACTCAACATTTGAAAGATAAGAAGGATTATGTCCTGTTTTCTTAAAATCCTCTATTTGTTCAGGACGGCGCATGTACCAGTTTATATGCTTTTCGTGATTAAGCATAATTTTGGCCAAAGCTGTAGCCCATGTACCACCTCCAAATATTGTTATTTTACCGGGAAAACTCATTCATTCATACTTTAATTAGACACAAAGGGATTAGCTAAGCTTTTTCACCCATCCTTCTACTTCGTCCACAGAAGGTAGTGCTAAATCGAGTTTATATTTTTTATTGACTTCGCCTATATCTTGTCTTATCTTCTGTGAATTGACATCCTTCATGCTTTCGACAGTAAAATATCCTGCTTTTTGTAGTACAGGGACAAGATCTTCAGCTATTCCTAATTCTTTATATTTTGATACAGTATCTTTCTTTGGTGCTTTCTCGGGACGCATCTGAGGGAAGAACATCACTTCTTGTATGCTTTCCTGACCCGTCATAAACATAACCAGACGATCCATACCGATACCGATGCCACTTGTAGGAGGCATACCGTACTCTAAAGCACGCAAGAAATCCTGATCGATGAACATCGCCTCATCGTCTCCTTTTTCAGACAATTTGAGCTGATCTTCGAAACGAGCACGCTGATCGATCGGATCATTCAGCTCAGAATATGCATTCGCCAATTCCTTACCATTCACCATCAGTTCGAAACGCTCTGTTAGCTCGGGATTATTGCGATGCTTCTTTGTAAGCGGAGACATCTCTACCGGATAGTCTATTATAAATGTAGGTTGTATATAGTTTCCTTCACACTTCTCTCCAAAGATAGCATCTATCAGCTTTCCTTTGCCCATAGTTGTGTCTTGCTCTATATCTAATTGCTTACAAACATCACGTAGCTGATCTTCATCCATGCCACTAATGTCAAAACCTGTAAAATGTTTGATAGAGTCAATCATCGTTACACGAGGATACGGAGCCTTATAGTCTATCTCCTTATCGCCCATCTTCACCTTAGTTGTGCCATGAACATCTGTACAGATCTTCTCCAGCATTTTCTCTGTGAAGTCCATCATCCAATTATAATCCTTATAGGCGGCATAGAATTCCATTACTGTAAATTCCGGATTATGCGTACGATCCATACCTTCGTTGCGGAAATTACGAGAAAACTCATATACTCCATCAAACCCACCTACAATAAGGCGTTTCAGATACAATTCGTTTGCAATACGCAGATATAAAGGAATATCCAATGCATTATGATGCGTGATGAAAGGACGAGCTGTAGCTCCTCCGGGAATGCTTTGCAGCACAGGAGTATCAACTTCTATATATCCATGTCCGTTAAGGAATTCACGCATAGAGTTGAACACTTTTGTTCTTTTAAGGAATACATCTTTAACGTTGTCGTTAACAACCAAATCAACATAGCGTTGACGATAACGTTGCTCAGGATCGGTGAAACCATCATAGGTAACACCATCTTTTACTTTTACGACAGGAAGAGGACGAAGCGATTTCCCCAAAACCGTTAATTCTTCGGCATGTACGGATATTTCGCCCATCTGAGTGCGAAAAACAAAACCTTTAACACCAACGAAATCGCCAATATCGAGCAATTTCTTGAAGACAGTGTTATAAAGCTCTTTATTTTCATCCGGACAAAGATCATCTCGAGAAATATAAACCTGTATACGTCCTTCCGAGTCTTGCAATTCCATAAAGGAAGCTTTACCCATAATACGACGCCCCATTATACGTCCCGCTAAAGACACATAACGCTTATCCGCATCATCCTGAAAGCTATCTTTGATCTCTTTCGAATATGCATTTACCTCATACAATGCAGCCGGATAAGCGTTATGTGTCTTTAGCGGGACGTATAATGGGGCGTCGTATT
>NZ_JAIXHZ010000162.1:0-66489 GCF_043392705.1 Dysgonomonas sp. Shenzhen-Wh21 | reverse complement strand
GATATTTTTGATAGAATGGTTTATTTCGTTATTCCTACTATCGCTGTATACCCATGCGTCAAAAATATCCTTCTTGAGAGATGCTCTTTGTCCTTTGTTGTTTTCGTATTGCTGATAACCCAAAATATCGACTTTGTATTCCTCTTTATAGTTTGACTGATCGGCATACATTTCTATCAACCATTGAAAGATTCTTTTATCATTTTGGTGAAAATCTTGAAGTATAGAATTCCAATATTCTTTAGAGTATTTTACTTCGTTATTTCTATTATCACTATATATCCAGTTGTCGAAAATATCTTTTTTTAGCGAAGCTTTTCCTCCTCTACGATCTTCGTATTGTAAATAACCAAAAATATCTCTACTTATATTACTCTGGTATTTATCCATCGAGAAATCTTTCCTTACTTCCCTATCTCTAACCGATTGAGAATAAAGGCTCATACTTATAAGAGCAGAAACAAGAATTATATATATGCGTTTCATAGTGTATTATATTAAGTACAACATTGTGTATAATTATAAGACCTAAGCCGATAATAAAGGTTTAAATGATATTCTTATTTTTTTATTGCTTTTATACGCTGCAATAATGTAGGATGAGAATAATTAAAAAACACATATAAAGAATCAGGATTCAGGTTGCTTAATGATTTAACTGACAGTTTCTTCAGCCCGCTAATAAGCGAATCGCCCAACCCAAAGCCAGCGGCGTAACTATCTGCTTGATATTCATTTTTACGACTATGAATACTCGAAAGCACATTAATAACAAAAGAAACGGGAGTAAAGAAAATAGAAAAAGCTATAAGACCTAGATGAAACGATGCCGACTGTCCACCCAGAGCTACCGCAATATCTTTATTGTCGAGAAGCAATGACAGTAAAAACAACATGATTCCTGTATAACAAATAGAAATAAACATACCTTGCAGTGTATGCTTCTTCTTGTAATGTCCTATCTCATGAGCCAGTACAGCCACAATCTCGTCTTTATCAAGATCATTGATCAACGTATCAAACAAGACAATACGTTTCTTTGCTCCAAATCCTGTAAAGTAAGCATTGGCCTTGGTCGAACGCTTCGAAGCATCCATTACATAGATATTATTAATTGCAAATCCAGCCTTTTGAGCAAAAGCTTCAATTGCATCACGCAACTCTCCTCCTTCCAAAGGTGTTTGCTTATTAAATAATGGCACAATTATATTAGAATAAAATAAGGTCATAAACAACGAAAACACAGTAATAGCAGCCCAAGCATAAAGCCACGCCAATTCACCGATTGCAGTATACATCCATGCAATAAGAGCCAGAATAGCTCCTCCCAAAACAACTGCTAACAAAAGTCCCTTTAGTTGATCGAGCCAGAAAATAGTTTTGGTAGACTTATTGAATCCAAACCGTTCTTCTATCACAAAAGTACTGTAATAGGCAAACGGGAGGGTTATGATTTCATTGAGTAAATAGACAATACCAAAGAAAGCAAGGGATAAAAATATCTCATTGGTGATATACTGACGGAGCAATTCATCTAACCAGCCAAAAAGTCCTAAGCATAAGACAAATAGTAATATCACAAAAGAAAATAAGCTCGTATAAAGACTAAACCGGCTATTTACTTTCTGATATGCCTGTTGCTTTGCATATTCTTCATCATCATAAATCCCTTCCAACTGAGAAGGAATTTCGGGACTCATACGCTTCCTGTTACGGTATGCTAGGTATTGTGTCCATAAAAAATCCAGAACGACAATCAGTAATATGATACTCAGATATAATGACATAGATATTTTTTCTTAAAGAAAACAAATATACGAAAGTAAAAATTAAACTTAGGGACAATTATTATCAAAATGAAATAGTCTTAAATACAAATACATGAACTCACAAAAAAAAGCTGTAAGATTAAGATCCTACAGCTTTTGAGATATTCCTATACATTGTTATTCTTCGAAGTCTTCTTTCATATTGTGGAAAACATTCTGAACATCATCATCGTCCTCAAATTTATCCAGTAACTTTTGGATCTGCTCCTGTTGCTCTTTTGTTAGTTCTTTCAGATCGTTCGGAATGCGTTCAAACTCGGCACTATGAATTTCATAGCCGTTTTCTTCAAGATATTTTTGTATTTCGGAGTAAGATTTGAATTCACCATAAAGGATAATATCATCTTCATCGTGTTCTAATTCATCCACACCATAATCGATCAATTCGAGCTCTAGGTCTTCTAACGAAACACCTTCTTTGGGTGCAATCTTAAATACACATTTATGGTCGAACAAAAACTCAAGGCTACCTGATGTACCAAGAGATCCGTTATGCTTATTGAAGTAGCTACGCACATTAGCGACCGTACGGGTAGGGTTGTCTGTCGCAGTTTCTACTACTATCGCAATACCAAAAGGTCCGTATCCTTCATATACCACCTCTTTATAATCAGCCTCATCTTTCGATGTAGCTTTTTTGATGGCACGTTCTACGTTCTCTTTAGGCATATTTTCTTTTTTTGCCTGCTGTACCAATACACGAAGACGAGGATTGGTATCCGGTTCGGGACCGCCTTCTTTCACAGCTATAGTAATTTGTCTTCCCAACTTAGTAAATACGCGGGCCATATTCCCCCAGCGTTTCAGCTTTGTCGCTTTGCGGTATTCAAACGCTCTTCCCATAAATATTTATATAATCGTTATTATCTTGTTTTTTGCTATGCAAAAGTATAAAAATTATCGAACAAACCTCCTAAATTTTACTGAATGAAGAATATTCATCCCAAAACTATATGGATATCATTTCTGAAGCGTATAACCGAGGTATAAAAAATTATCCCCTACCTACTCCTCTCCTTTTAGTATCGGTAATTTGATATGATATCTGGTAGCAAAAAATCGAATCACCACTACAAATACGGCTGTGGAAACTTCTATCACTAACAACTGGATATCGAAATAATAAAGAATGCTAAACAATATTCCACCCAGAATACAAGCAACCGCATATAGTTCCTGAGTAAATACTATGGGAACTTCATTGATAAGAATATCTCGTATTATCCCCCCTACTATACCGGTTATCGTAGCCATAGATACACATACCCATATAGGATAACCAAGCACCAAAGCTTTTTCGTATCCTACAACAACAAATAGCCCGAGGCCAATGCAGTCGAACCAAAAAATCGTATTATTGAGATGAACCAGATATTTACGAAAACCAAGAACTATGATAAAAGCAAAAAGCGTACACCATATATAACGGCTCGCCTGCATCCAAAATACGGGAACATCGAGAAGAAGATCACGAAGTGTTCCTCCTCCGGTAGCGGTCACAAAGCCAATGACAATAGCGCCAAACCAATCGAAACGCTTCGCCGAAGCCAAACGGATACCACTGATGGCAAATGCTATTGTACCCAATACTTCAATTATATCGACAACCTCTATGTTTGTCAAATCAGCAAAAAAGAACATGGTAGAAAGAATTATGTTGTGAATTGTGTCAGGTGGCAGTTTTACTAATAAAATCTACGTTGCCACTATATGAAAAAATATTTAATCTTCATCGTTTGCAATCATACCGCTACCTATGCACAGTTTAGAGTCGCTGTCGTACACCACACCAAACTGCCCGGAGGCAATACCTTGCACTTTATCATCAGAATATATACGGTATAAGTCTCCTATTTTTTCAATTCTACCTCTTGTAAATTCAGGAGTATGACGGATCTTAAAGGTTATATCCTTAGAGCCTTCAAAGTCGCCCCAAATATCTTCGGTGATAAAAGAAAAACCAGCCAGATTTACCACTTTCCCATATTGGGTCTCCGGGTCGTATCCGTTAGAAACATACACAATATTTCGTTTGGTATCTTTCTTGATTACAAACCAAGGTCCGCCACTCAATCCTAAGCCTTTGCGTTGCCCTATGGTATGATACCAATAACCATCATGCTTACCCAAGATTTTACCTGTTTCCAACTCTACAATCTTCCCTTTGCGCTCACCCAGATACCGGCGAATAAAATCATTATAATTGATCTTACCCAAAAAACAAATACCTTGGCTATCCTTACGTTGAGCCGATGGCAGTCCTGCCTGTGCAGCAATAGCCCTGACTTCGCTTTTAAGCAAGTTACCTATCGGAAACATGAGCTTAGAAACCTGTAGGTAATCTATTTGTCCAAGAAAATAAGTCTGATCTTTAACATGGTCCTTAGCTGTCGACAGCCACGTCTTGCCATTTATTTCTGTAGTTGTAGCATAGTGTCCTGTCGCTATTTTGTCAAACTCGTGTCCCCATTTTTGTTCGAAACATCCAAACTTGATCAGCTTGTTACACATCATGTCGGGATTGGGTGTAAGACCACGCTTCACCGCATCTATTGTGTAGCTCACTACATTTTCCCAATACTCTTCATGTAATGATACCACTTCCATCTTACAACCATATTTTTTAGCAATATATGTTGTAATTTCTATATCTTCTTCTGCGGGACAATCAATATAACCTTGTTCGTCCTCCATGCCTATTCGTATATAAAATATCGTAGGATCGTAGCCTTGTTCTTTAAGTTGATGTACAACCACAGAGCTATCTACGCCTCCCGATACCAACGCTGCAATTTTCATTCTTTGAAAGGATAATTAATGCGAGATAAAATAATCTGCAAAATTAGTAAAAATAGTTGTAAGTTTAGAGTTATCTATTATAAGTTATTCAGCAATGAGATTCTTATATATCACCTATTAATCAAAGACTTCAAGAGGCCCAAGGTGAGCCCTGCTCCAATGCGAACATAGAATTGACCTCTGCCATTAAACGTATTATAGTCATAACCTGCCGAAACATAACACATGTAAGCGTCAAAATACAGATTAGGAGATAAGACGATACCATTACCACGTCCGAAGCCAAAATTATAACCTGCATCAAACTTAACGGCGGCTGTAAATGGTGAATAGTTGTTAGTAATAACAAAGAATGAAGCAGGCTTTATATTTAAACCTGAAACCGATGACGAAGCAGGAGAAATATAATCTGTACCTCCGCCTATTCCGAATATAAAGGGTGCGGATTTATCATTCAACACAAACTGAGGAATATAGCTATTTACTGAAAGCTGTAATCTATCTTTTTGTGCAAACTGAGCGCCAACACCTAGATATTGAGCGAACGCCATGAGAGGCATCAGCATAAAAAAGACAAAAAAGACTTTCCTCATTATACTATATTTACAGATACTAAAAATATGATTATTATCCGAATATTACCATATTTCGGTTTTCACAAAGGACTTGATAGAGCCCATACCAAAACAAAATCCGGCACGGACAAAGAACTGCTGTTCGTTTCCTGTTACGTTAAAGTCATACCCCGCTTTTGCAAAAAAGAATTTATAATCTATATATACATTGGGCGTGATCACAATTCCGTCCTTACCATGCCTGAAGTTAAACAAATAACCCGCATCGCATCCCACTAGAATAGTTACCTTATTTTTATTGAATAACGATTCGCTGATAAAACTAGTAAGCTGTATAGGTTTCAGGTTTAGTCCTGCAACAGGTGAGCTCCCTCCCGTGTAATCGATACCACTGGATATAAAAGAATTGAAAGGATTCTTTTTATGCCATACCGGATAAGAGGCGTTGGCTGCAAACTGGAAGTCATTTCCTTTTCCATTGGCATCGGCATACTGAACACCCACTCCTAAAAATTGAGCAGAACAGGCCAAAGGCAAAAGTATAAATAGTAATATGATTCTTACTTTCTTCATCACATTCAAATAATATTAATCTACAAATTTACTCTTTATTTTCAACTAGAATTCTTTTTCGACCACATTGGTTCTCAACGATTTCACAAAATCCGTCACAATCAGCATTATTATACCTAAATATAAGAGAGATACAGCTTTCCATGGGATAAGATTAAAAAAAGATAATACTTTCAAAGGATTAACATTATTATCTCCAAGAAATACGCCAAAACAATTAAGCGTTCTTATATAAGAATAAAATGAAACGAAAAGTATCCCTACAGCCAAGTATGCTTTTCTCGGGTAAAGACATATATATGCAACAGCTATTAAATCACCGAGATACATATAACGTTCACGCATTCCAGGTAGGACAAAAGGGCAAATGATGCAACTTAAGAAGATAAGCTTTACCCATGATTCCATTGTGAATATGTATTTTTTCTGCATAAGTATAAAACCCATTGATAAAACAAATATTGCAGTAAAAAGCATACCATATATCTTATCCATTGGGATGAAGTTCTCTATCCATATATAAATATTCGGAAAAAATGAGACTAATGCATTATCAAAATTAGACTGCATCTGATATACTAATATCAAATCCGCTAATGGACGCCCCATAATCCATGCCGGCAATAAAGAAAAGACATACACAGTGGGAATAATAAAGAAGTAATACCATTTAATTCCACCTCTTATCATATAGATAAAGAAAAATGGCAAAAGGACACTAGCCTGAGCCTTAAAGGCGAATGCTATCCCAAGAAATATCATTGACATAATATTTTTTCGTTTCAACAGGAAGAATACACTTCCTATTGCAAAAGAAGAATAAATAGAGTCGCACTGAGACCAAAGTGCTCCATTTAGTATAACTGTAGGCAACAAAGTGGCAAGGGTAAACGATATCCATCTGGCCGTATTATTTTTACTTACCAGATAAACCAAAGCTGAAATAAAATAAGCGGCTAAAAAATCGAATAGTAATGAAACTACCTTTATACTATAAAGTGAATAAACATCAATTTTAGCAAGTAATATAAGTATGTAAATATAACTCGGCGTATAGTTATAAAAAGAATCTTTTAATGAATAAGCATAACCATTATTCCTGATATATTCGACCCACTCATTCAAAAAGAATTTATAGTCACAGTATATATAGTCAAAAAAGAATAGTCTCACAACTACCCCTAATACTATCAACAATAAACATGTTATTTTTACTTTACCAGTCTTCTTAAATATATCCAAATCCATACTAATATTTTAATTAATATTTTGTGTTGCTTTGTCTATATCCGCTTTCGATTTACTTGCTGTTACCAAATACACGCCCATAAAAATAAGGATACCAGCAATCAGTTTATCTATTGTAAATCTATCCATTCCCACCGATATTGCGATAAAAGAAGCGATGAGAGGTTGTAAATTATTATACATCGCTATCGTGGTCGGCCTTATTCGCCGTTGAGCCAATGGAATCATCATATAAGTGAAAAATGTAGCACCCACGAGTGTAAACCCGACAAGCAGATAGGGCAATATATCCTTTTGAGTAAATAAAGGAGCCTCTGTTATTTCTTTATAAAAAATTGGTGACAAGATAATTGCGGAATAAAGGAACATCCACTTCATCAATGTTATAGGCGAATACTTTGTTGACAACGGGCGTGTTATAACCAGATAGAAGGCATACGAAAAAGAAGCACTCGCCACCGACAAGTTTCCGATCATATCCGCTTCCTGTCCGGGATGCCCCAAATGGCTCGTATAGACCAAAAATATAGCGCCGGCAGCACCAACAACCACACCTCCTACTTTCTTTGCCGTTACAGGTTCCTTTAGTACAATGGCTGCTATAATCATAGCAAACAAGGGCCCTGCCGTAGTTATTATAGATGCATCGATAGTAGACGTACGGCTGAGACCATAAGCAAAAAGCCCCTGATTGAGTACCATACCGAAAAGCCCACCGACAAATAGAATCAGCATGTCTTTTTTCTCTATCTTTTCTTTTGGAGTGAATAAAGAAGTAAACCAAAAAGCAAGTGCTCCAAATAACATACGCATAAGTGTCATACCAAACGAAGAAAGGTATCCGTGAGAATATACATATTTGTTGACAGGGATATTGATTGCAAATACGCAAATCACAATGAACATTATAATGTTCCCCTCTTGTTTTGGTGTCAATCTCATTGTTTAATTACAAGTTAGATGTATATCTAAAAAATATTGATTAATTATCTTTTTCTGAATCATCAGAATGTGCCATTTTACTTATTTGCTTATCCTGTAATCTTGAAAAGAATATCAGCATGCAAATTGCTCCGATCATAGCACAAAACATATCCGACTGTGTATCCCATACATACCCTTGTGTGCCCAGAAAATCTTCGGCTCCGTCTCCCGACAAAACCGCAGTCCACCACTCTATCAGTTCGTAAAAGGCACTAATCGCTAAACAAATACAAATAACGAAGAATGGTATCCACCCTTTCTTCCGAACCACGTCCAAACGAATAAGCAGTTCACGGGCAACCATAGCAGGAATAAAGCCTTGAGCAAAATGCCCTACCTTATCGTAATTGTTTCTGTCTTGGTCAAAAATCTCTTTTACCCAATCGAACAGCGGTACACGGGCATAAGAATAATGAGCTCCTACAAACAAAATAATAAGATGGATGAGAATAAAAATATAGGTCATATACGTAAAGCGAAATCGCTTGAAAGTAGTCATCAATACAACGACTGCCGCAAGACATATCCCGGCTTCCAAAAACCACAACCCGGCCTCATAAGGCTTATACCCCGACCAAACTGCTACCAGGGTAAAGATGATAAGAAAAACCCAATATTTTTTCTCCATAGGAAATGTGAAATAACTCTATTTGTATGTGTTATATGAAATCACCTCTTCGGTTGTTTTTCGTTTTTTGTCTCGTAAAGGTTGAGCCGGATAACCGATGACAATATCAAGTACTACTCTCTTGTTGTCAGGAATATTGAGTAATTTCTTCATTTTCGATTCGGCAAACCAACCCAATATACAACTTCCTAATCCTTCGGCTTCTGCTGCAAGGCAAATATGTGCGGTAGCTATACCTATATCCAGAAATGCAAAATGTTTGTCTTTTACAATACCACCAATACCCGAACTCAGGTTTACTTTTTCTTCCACTACTACGATATGAACAGGAGCCTGCTTTGTAAAATGATTCATCCCCAACAGACGCGCAGAGGCGGCATCTGCCACCTTGTTCTTCAATTCGGGCTCGTCTACTACTATAAAATGCCATGGCTGTGCATTGCATGCCGAAGGTGCTAAACGTCCGGCATCGAGTATGCGGGCTATGATGTCTCTATCTACTGTACGTGTAGTATCAAAAGCTCGTGTACTTTGGCGATGCTTTACCAGTTCGTAGAATTCTTCCTTGTTCATTTATCAAAGTTGAGTGATGCGGCTGATGTATTTACCTATAATATCAAATTCGAGATTAACTACACTACCTACTTTAAATTGATGAAAGTTTGTATGCTCGTAAGTATAAGGAATAATAGCAACCTCAAATGTATTATTTGTAGGATCAACCACAGTAAGACTGACACCGTTAACAGTAACAGAACCTTTATCAACAGTAAGATATCCTTTTTTTGCCATTTCTCGGTCAAATTCATATTCAAACTTAAAGTACCAGCTACCATCTGCTTCACGTATTTCAACACATTTTGCTGTCTGATCTACATGTCCCTGTACAATATGGCCATCGAGGCGTCCGTTCATCAGCATACTGCGTTCCAGATTTACTTTATCTCCTACCGTCAGCAGTCCAAGATTTGAGCGCTCCAATGTTTCCTTTATAGCTGTTACGGTATATGTATCTCCCTCCAGATTTACCACTGTAAGGCACACCCCGTTATGCGCCACACTCTGGTCTATCTTCAATTCGTGAGTAAATGAACATTTCATTGTAAGGTGCAGGTTTTCGGCTTCTTTACGTAACGATACTACTGTTGCTGCTTCTTCTACTATTCCTGAAAACATGATTTATTTCCTTTAATTTATTATATAATTTTTTCGCGGTATAAAGTTACGTATTTATTTAGAGTCTATTTATAGATTTCTACTTTTTGTCATCTTTCGGTATTCTTCTCAATACAAGATTCGAATTAGGAAGATTTCGTTATTTTTGTGTTTGTGAGAAAAATCAACCAATTTTATTTATATCATTTAATAGCATGAAAGAAGCACTAAAAAACATTGGTAACAAGTTTGCGTTTGAGGGAGTAGTAAAAGAAATTCGCCCTATGGGAGAGGGACTTATCAACGATACTTTCTTTGTAGAAACAGAAGGAAACAGTCCAAATTATATTCTCCAACGCAAGAATAAAAATATATTCAAAGACATTCCATCCATGATGGAAAATATCTATAAGGTAACCATACACCTAAAGCATAAGATAAAAGAACAGGGTGGCGACCCGCTTCGTGAAGCACTTACCGTTACACCAACAACCGATGGGAAGCTATATTACAAAGACGAAGAAAATGAATATTGGGCAGCTTGCTTATTTATAGAAGATACGATAACATATCAATTTGCCGATTCGCCCGAGTTGGCAGCACAGGGAGGGAAAGGTATTGGAAAATTTCAAGCTATGCTGGCTGATATGAAAGAGCCTCTCGCGGATATACTACCCGGATTTCATAATATGCGCATACGTTTCAGCCAGTGGGATGATGTGTTGGCTAAAGATCCGGTAGGCAGAAAATCGCAGGTACAGCAGGAAATAGATTGGATAGAGAGCCGCAGAAAAGAGATGTTGCACTTCTGGACAAAAGCAGAGACAGGGGAACTACCGATGCGTGTGACTCACAACGACACTAAAATAAGCAATATCTTGTTCGACAAACAAGAGAATGTACTCTCTGTAATTGATCTCGATACGGTGCTTAACAGCATCTGCCTCAATGATTATGGTGACGCTATTCGTTCTTATGCAAATGCAGGTAAAGAAGATGATGAAAATCTCGACAATGTGTATCTTAAAATGGATATTTTTGAAGGTTACACCAAAGGCTACCTCTCCGAGACAAAAGTATTTCTTACTCCAACCGAAATAGAGAACCTTGCTTTCTCCGCGAAATATATCACATTCGAACAAGCACTTCGTTTTCTGATGGATTACATAGACGGAGACAATTATTATAAGGTTAAATATGACACGCATAATTTAGTACGTACCCGTGCGCAATACAAATTACTGGAATCAATAGACAAGAATTACAATCAGATGCTGGCAATTATAGATAAATTGGCAAAATAACAAAAAACAAGTTTACCCCGCATAGAGAAAATCTTAGAATTGTCTTTTTTCTGCAAGAGATAACATGCATTTAATCTATTAGTTCTATCTTTGTGCTCTAATTTTTCAATCTGATCCCAAAATGAACAAAGTACTTTATATTATTCTTCTTTTATTTATAACTCCCTTTTACGCAAAAGCCCAAGACTATGAAAAAAACTGCTATTACGGCATAACATTCGAAGTTAGCAGAAACCAAAACTGGGGTTATGGTGAATTGGTTATTACGGGAGTAGAGCCCAACTCTCCTGCCGAAAAATCAGGAATAAAAATCGATGATATAATAATGGAGATCAATGGGCAGGCCACATATCTGAGAGACAATCAGACCATCGCAAACTGGCTGTTTGACAACAAATATGATCCCGAAGTAAAATTTACAATTCGCAATATGAATACTTATTTCAAGGAGTATCCGCTTATGCGTAAATGTATTGCGACTAATTCGGTAAGTGAAAAACAATTGTCTGAGGTATACTCTTTTTACAGCCTTGAAAACACAAATCATCAGATATTTACGCTACCGCTACATGTACAGACAAACTCTGATGTAGATTTCACAGATTATCACACGTACGACTTTTATGATGCAGGAAAAAATGTTCCGGCTATAGACAAGCAGATTACAACCTTATTAGAAAAAGAATTACAGTCGAAAGGTCTGGTTAGAGATACTTCCGATCCGGATATAGTAGTACAGGCATATTACAGCTACTCGCCCAACAACAGATACACCGGGTTGAATAACCCCAATTATAACCCTGCATCATTACGATACGACTGCGACAAAAAACAATTGGTACTTCTACCTATATTTGATTCCAATGATCCTAAAGTAGGTTCTTCGGCTCAATACGTAGTGGAATATGGATTCAGCTTCTATGATCGTAAATACATAGATAATTCTAAGCTAACTCAAATATGGGATTGTAATATCAAAGATTATCTTTCTGCTCAGTATTCGCTCGAAGACTATGTGAAGCTTCATACACCTTTGATGCTCAAACAGTTTCCATATACTCAAAACAAAAGAGAAGCTAATTATATTGTAGAAACAAACAAATATAATTATACAGGGATTTATTATGATGCAGATGATCTGGGACATATCAAAGATGTAGATTTTAATTCCCCTGCTTATATTGCCGGTATACGTCCGGGTTATATTATAGAAAAGGTAAACAACAGAAAGTTTGAACGCAACAAAGATGTCCTGTCTGCCGGATATCGTTATTTTATAGATGATACAATGGTATTCAGAGATCAAACTACTCGCTTTACCAACTCGGAAGGTTTTTCCGACTGTATGTTCTGGAGCGCAGGATACTATAATGACATTGCGAAAGAATTTACAAAACCCGATTATTTTACGCAATTTTCTTATCTGTATGGCTTCGAAAAATACATCAATAACAAATCGGATAATAAAATCACAATCGAAGCTTGGGATGGAATACAAAGACGTATTTTTCAAATCGTTCCTGAAATAAGACATTCTGTAACAATCAGAACTTTGTAAGAATGTAATAGATAAGAAACAAGCAATAAAAGCTATTTCTTTGTAAACGAAGAGTGAGACTGTCTTTAGTCTAAATTATAATATAATTTTATTCCTAAAGGTTGGTATGCTTTGATTATCAGCCAATAATTTGTACCTTTGTGCCCGCATTTGGGTAATGAGATATTATCCTATATCGTATATAATCTGTAATTGAATAATAATGATAACAGTTTCTAATCTAGGGATTCAGTTTGGAAAAAGAGTACTTTTCCAAGACGTGAATCTTAAATTTACAAGTGGCAATTGCTATGGTATAATCGGCGCTAATGGCGCAGGGAAATCTACACTTCTCAAAATACTTAGTGGCGAAAAAGATGCTACAACCGGAACATTTTCTTTAGGACCGGGCGAGCGCCTCTCTGTATTGTCTCAAGATCACTTTGCGTTTGATGATCAAACGGTAATGAACACCGTTCTGCAAGGGCACAGTACGCTATGGAATATTATGCAAGAAAAAGATACTCTGTATGCCAAAGAAGATTTTTCGGATGCAGATGGTATCAGAGCTTCAGAACTTGAAGAACGATTTGCCGAACTTGAGGGATGGAATGCAGAGAATGACGCAGCAATGCTACTTAGCGGACTTGGCGTAAGCGAGGATTTGCACTATCAGATGATGGGCGATATGAGCGGTAAGCAAAAAGTGCGTATTTTGCTAGCACGTGCCTTGTTTGGCAATCCTGACAACCTGCTTCTCGATGAGCCTACCAACGACCTTGATATTGAAACTGTGATGTGGTTGGAAAATTATCTGGCCAATGCAGAGAATACAATATTGATTGTATCGCACGACCGTCACTTCTTAGACTCTGTATGTACACATACTGTGGATATAGACTTTGGTAAAGTAACTATGTTTGCGGGTAACTATAGCTTCTGGTACGAATCGAGCCAATTAGCTTTGCGTCAGCAACAGCAACAGAATAAAAAAGCTGAAGAAAAGAAAAAAGAACTGGAAGAATTTATTCGTCGATTCAGTGCCAATGTAGCCAAGTCGAAGCAAACTACCAGCCGTAAGAAGATGCTTGAGAAGCTTAATATTGAAGAAATTAAGCCATCGTCTCGCAAATACCCGGGAATCATCTTCACTCCCGATCGTGAGCCCGGAAATAAGATATTGGAAGTAAACGGGCTGAGCAAATCGATAGAAGGGAAAGTATTATTCAACAATGTCAGCTTCAACATAGAAAAAGAAGATAAAGTTATATTCCTTTCGAAAGATCCGCGCGCGATGACTGCATTCTTTGAGATAATAAATGAGTACGCTAAGCCTGATGCTGGAACATTCAGCTGGGGACAAACTATTACGAACGCTTATCTACCATTGGATAACAGTGATTATTTTAAAGAAGATCTGAATCTGATTGACTGGCTATCACAATTCTCTGATGACACAAGTGAGATCTATATAAAAGGATTTTTAGGCAGAATGTTATTTTCGGGTGAAGAAGTACTAAAAAACACAAAAGTACTCTCAGGGGGCGAAAAGATGCGCTGTATGATAGCACGGATGATGCTAAAGAGCGCAAACTGCCTTGTTCTCGACTCACCCACCAACCATTTGGATTTGGAATCGATACAGGCTTTCAATAATACACTCATTCAGTTCAAAGGGAATGTATTGATGGCGTCGCACGACCACGAATTTATACAAACTGTCTGTAATCGTGTAATAGAATTGACACCGAACGGAATTATCGACAAGATCATGGATTATGATGATTATATCACTTCGGAGGATATAAAATCATTACGAAACAAGATGTACAAATAATTAATATATATCTAAAAGCGATAATTCAGGACGGATTATCGCTTTTTATCTTTATATACAACCTTAAAAAAGGACAACAAACACGCAAAAACTATCATTTTTCCATTTCATTAACACCTTCGTGTATTTTTAACATAACTACTATCGTTAATATCAAATATTTGCCTATATTTGTATTGGCTACAGATGTGTAGCTAACACACAATAGTAGAATTTTGCCAATAATGTGGCATAAATATATATTTTCCTGTTTATAGAGATAGGAAAATGATGAAATATCAGGAAGGAGTTATTTAGGGTGTTCTGGGCATTTGTAACCCCCAATATCCGAGTAAGTCTCCTTATTTATTACCGACCTTACAGATTTAAATTTCCGCTTGTGAAAGTGGATTTTGGATAGCGCGGTTATTGGGTATAACTCCTTTCAGATATTATTATAATCCCAAAATATCTAAAAGTTATACTTGATACGGAAAGAAAGTTCCTATATATCTTTTCTGTGCAAAAATCACGATCCATATATTTTTAGACTTTTACCAATTGAATATTAAATATTTATCAAATAAAGATAAAATATCACTAACATCCGTGTTAATACTAAAAAAAATAGGCCATCCTTTACAAGACAGCCTTAAAATTTATATTTTGTATTTGTTTACTTCTCTCCTTCGAGCATAGAATCTCTATAGCCTAAGAAATACAAGATACCATCCAGACCTACATTGGATAAGGATTGTTTCGCATTTGCTTTCACTTTTGGTTTAGCATGAAAAGCAATACCTAGCCCTGCAATATTCAGCATAGGAAGGTCATTCGCTCCATCTCCGACAGCTACCGTCTGACGAATATCAACCTTTTCTACCTGTGCCAACAAACGAAGCAACTCGGCTTTACGCTTACCATCCACTATATCGCCTACATAATTGCCAGTCAATTTACCGTCTTCAATCTCCAATTCATTTGCATAAACATAGTCGAAACCATACTTGTCTTTCAAGTAATTTCCAAAATAAGTAAATCCGCCGGATAATATAGCCAGCTTACATCCGCTCTTCTTCAATATGCGGATAAGGCGTGTCATTCCTTCCGTTACAGGCAAATTCTCTGCAATATCCTGCATAACAGACTCATCCAAACCTTTCAACAAACTAACACGCTTCTTGAAGCTTTCACTAAAATCGATTTCTCCTCGCATAGCAGCTTCTGTAATGGCTTTTACTTCATCTCCCACTCCTGCACGTTCGGCAAGTTCATCAATAACTTCAGTCTGAATCAATGTAGAGTCCATATCGAAACAAACAAGACGACGCATACGGCGATACATATTTTCTACCTGAAAAGCGATATCGATACCCATATCATCGGCCAGTTTCATAAAATCATGTTTCAGGGCATCTACATCATCTACAGTTCCTCTGATCGACAATTCAATACATGAACGGCTTGGACGCTCCGAAGCAGCCAATGGAACACGACCTGTCAGACGTATTATCTTTTCGATATTTAATTTATGCTTCTGACTTACTTGTGCTACAGCTGAAATATGAGAAGGGTCTAAAACACGCCCCAGAACTGTAACTATATATCTATTCTTTGTTCCCTGAAGATTCACCCAGCGGGTATAATTGTCCTTACTGATGGGTGAGAATCGGATAATAACGCCCAACTCTGTAGCTTTAAAAAGCAAATCTTTTATAACGTCTCCGGCATTCGTTGCTTCAAACATAATTGCCAAAGAAAGAGAATGATGTATATTAGCCTGCCCTATATCAAGTATATTGGCATTGTGATCTGCTAAAACCGCAGTTAAGGCTGCAGTAACCCCAGGCTTATCCTCTCCTGACAAGCTCGCCAGGATTATTTCAGATTCTTTCATATATAAATATTAAGCTATGCATTAAAACTTATTTGGTAAAGAATTTAATTCTCTCCAAGCAATTTTTTCTCAGCAGATATTACTTTTTCAAATTCGAATTGATCTACAATCTGCTGCTTGAGTATATCAATACGACCATTGCACAGGTTACCAATACTACCTTCGTGCGTATGATGTACTTCTTTATTGTGACTAAAATTCCCTTTTTCTATTTCCAACCCAACTTGCTTATAAGCATCACGGAAAGGAACTCCCTCAAGAACCAGTCTGTTAACTTCTTCGACACTGAATATCAAAAGATATTTAGGGTCATCGAGTATATGTTCGTTTATCTTCACTTCACCCATCATTTGTGCAACCATATGCAAACAATCATTCATTTCTTCGAATGAAGGAATAAATAATTCTTTAATTATTTGCAAATCTCTGAAATATCCGGATGGAAGATTATTGGCGATCAACGTTATATTGCTGGGTAAGCCTTGCAGCTTATTACATTTTGCGCGTGTAAGCTCAAATACATCAGGATTCTTTTTGTGAGGCATTATGCTCGATCCTGTAGTATATTCGTCAGGCAATTTAATAAATCCAAAATTTTGACTGTTGTATAAGCATGCATCATACGACAATTTAGATAATGTTGCTGCAATGTTAGCTATAGCAAAAGCGACTACACGCTCCATCTTACCACGTCCCATCTGTGCATAAACAACGTTATAATTCATGGAGTCAAAGCCTAACAGATCGGTTGTCATCTGACGATTCAGGGGAAATGAGGATCCATATCCTGCCGCCGATCCGAGTGGATTCCGATTGCATATTCGATATGCAGCCAAGAGTAACTGAAGATCATCTACAAGACTTTCGGCATAAGAACCAAACCATAGTCCAAAAGATGAAGGCATAGCTATCTGCAAGTGCGTATAGCCGGGCATGAGGATGTTTTTATACTTCTCACTTTGCACCAAAAGAACATCGACCAGTTTCGTAACCGAATTTACGAGAGAATGAATCTGATCGCGGGTAAAAAGTTTCAGATCAATCAGTACCTGATCGTTACGGGAACGACCACTATGGATCTTTTTACCAACATCTCCCAGCTTTCGGGTAAGCATTAGTTCTACCTGAGAATGCACATCTTCAATACCATCCTCTATTACGAATTCGCCGGAAACTGCCAATTTATATATTACCTTCAGCTCTTTGATTAAAACAGCCAATTCTTCTTTTGTCAACAACCCAACAGACTCTAACATGGTGATGTGAGCCATAGAGCCTAAAACATCATAAGGAGCAAGATATACATCCAACTCCCTGTCTCGTCCAACGGTATAAGACTCTACATCTTTATTTACTTGAACGCTTTTTTCCCAAAGTTTCATTGGCTATTCCTCTATTCTTCCTTTATTCAAAATATCAGCATAAGGTAAAGCAGAAAGGCTTTCGGCTACCTTATCTAATCCTGCCTGCAATGGCTTAGAAACCATAGGCTTCAAGAAAGGATTCAAATCAGCTTTAATAGTAAGCTTCATCTTAGTTTCGTCATCAGCCGAGGATTTTAATTGTATCCACATTGTGACATCAAAAGGTAATTGCTCTGCCTGAAATTTTATTGTTTTATTGGGGTCACGTTCAACCACAACGAAACGTATTTTCCCTACCGGATCAACAGTTACGGTACAAGAATCCTGATCAAAAGATAAATCTTTGACCATATTCTGAGGTATCTTATCTTTAGCCAGTTCCAGATTGTTCAAATCGGAAAGCACTGTATATATATCCGCATCAGAATGCGGAATAGTTTTTACTTCACTTACAAATTCAGCCATTATATATTATGGATTATTTCCAATCTGCCGGAGACTTTCTCCATTCCTGCAATGTATCCAGATCAGACTCGGCGATATATTCTATGCGTAAAGCCTCTTTTAGGACAGCATCGTAATCGGTAAGAGTAATTAGCTTTACATCAGCTTTTTTGAAATTTTCTGTTGCAACAGGAAAACCATATGTAAAATTAGCAACCATTCCAATTACCTCAGAGCTATCGCGACGAATCGCCTCTACTGCTTTAAGACTACTCGATCCTGTAGATATAAGATCCTCTACTACTACAACTTTACTCCCTGGTTTCAACTCACCCTCTATCAGATTCTCCAATCCGTGATCTTTAGGCGTGGCCCGTATGTAAACAAACGGTAAGCCTAATGCATCAGCGACTAAAACTCCGGGTGCAATGGCTCCGGTAGCAACTCCAGCTATGGCATCAGCCTCCTGAAAATTTTCGAGAATAAGACGAGATAATTCGGTTTTAATAAAAGTACGTATGCGAGGATACGATATCAGCTTACGATTATCACAATAAATAGGTGATTTCCATCCTGACGCCCACGTAAAAGGGTTTGAAGGTTGCAGTTTAATAGCCCTAATACTAAGTAATTTTTCAGCGGTCAGTTTCTCTAAAGTGTCCATTTTTGTTTGATATAAATAACAACAATCAATATTATTCGGTTACAAATATACAATTAATAGAAATAACAAAAGAAATTATACCATAAAGAAAATATGAAATAAAAATAAAGAACGTTTTATAACGCAAAAAGGAGCTACTTAATGAAAGTAACTCCTTTTGTATAGAAAGTCGTATTGGTGGATATACCGAAACTCCGTAAAACAGGATTTGAGTGCTTCGATCCCTTTGTAATCCACCGCGCTAAGCAACCCGAAGGTGTGGCCCGCCATTAGAATCAAAAGCTTGTCTCGGTCATTTTTTAATTGATGAGCTTCCCAATCGACCAACACGACTTAAATCTTTATATCAAATATATGAATATTTATCCTTCACTCCAAATAAAACCTCAATATTTTACTTGTTTTTGCTTCGTACTACAGCCACAACCAGAACATCCGCAGCTACCTTTTTGCTCATTCTTAGAAAAAAAGAATCCGTAAATTTTAAACAATACAAGCAAGGCAACAGATAGGCCTATAATACCAACAATAATTTCTTGAAACATATATTTATCCTCCGTTTCTGGAAACAAAGTTACATAAGATAAAAGAAAGAAGACGTTAAAGAGAGGTTAAAAGACATAAAAAAGGATGTAAAGACAGAAGAAGACATTCAATTTCTTCACATCAGATTAACGGAATAAAAACAAGCCCTAAAAAAGTACTATACATAATACTTCTTTAGGGCTGCTAATTCAATTTACAAATTGAGAGTTATTTTGCTCCTCTCTTAAATGTAAATACGTTATTTCCAAATGAACCTTGTGCAACAGATATTGCAAACGTAACAGTATAAGCATCATCACAAGCACTATATTTTCCAGAGACTGGTTCATAAGCATAATTGGTATAAGTTAGATCCCATTCGGCTAGGTTATCAGCTAAAACTACCTTTGGTCCGGTTATACTAAAATTACTTGGATTAACATTTAGTGTTATTCTGTTTCCATTTCCTGTAAGTCCTTCAGCCTGAGGATATCCTTCGATGTAAATCTTATATGGGTCATTGGCATCAGCAACCATTGTTACACTACCAGCTACTCCCCAGTCGTCAGACTTAAATTCAAATGAACCTAGTAACATTACCGGATCAAAGTAACAGACAACAGCAATAGGAAATGTCGCAACCGAACGAGTCACTACTCCTCCTTTAGTTGTAAGAATATACAAATTGAAAGTCTCACCTAATTTATAATCGCTCACAGGCATTTTCAGGGCATTAAGCACTTCTGTTGCTGTAACTTTTACTCCAGTAGATGGAATAGAAACCTCTTTTAAGATAGCACTTTTATCTCCATGGGTCACTTCTATTTCAGCTTTATCAATTTTTTCTCCTTCCGGTAAAGATAAATCAAACTGAACGTAACTTTTTTCAAGATTATCAGTAAAATAACCAGGGGAAGGCTCAGATAATACTGGTACAACATATGTACCTCTTTCCTCTACTAAATTATCGTTATGATCTTTGCAACTTGTAACTAATAATAAAACAGTCACTATTGCATAAATATATATTTTCATAATCAATCTAATTAATTTAAATTACGCATTTAACGGGAGCCTCCAGCCCACCATACATTTTCCGTATAGACATAACTTCCGTCTCCGTAAGCTTCTGCAACATTTTTATTAGTCGTCACATCCTCAGCCCCGTAAGTAAATCTAAGAGGGAAATTTTTTGTATTAGCCAATGGTATAAAATCACCTTCTCCCATTGCTTTTAGACGTCTAATATCATTATAAGTTTCAAGTGATTCGCCTTCAAATAATCCTAGATATTTTTGCATCATAATCTCTTTTAATGCATCTGCCGGATTTTTAAGTTTTGGTTCAATAGAAGCTGTATAATAATCAGTTGCATCTTCAGCGTCAATTCCAACATTTGTAAAGGCTGTAATTACAGCATTCTTTAAATGAATTTTTGCATTTATAAGATCTTCTTTACGCGCGTAAGCTTCTGCTTTTAGGAATTCAAGTTCATGATAACTCATCAAATAAATTGGAGCTGTAGGAGTAGATGTAGAGAGAGCTGAAACACCATATGATCCCTGCACCTGATTAGGGTTACCATTCGGAGCAAAAATTAATTCACTTGTACCCGGATAAGGTTTAAAGAACTTTCCATCACGTGGGTCATTTTTTGCAACAAGCTTATCATGTAAGCTTTGACTTGCCCCCATAGCTTTTCTATCTGTTAGAAAGATACTAAATGGATTTTTAATAGTTCCACATTTAAATAAAGCCTCTTCTCCTTTTGCCGTAAAAGATTTATTTGCTGCATCAATTACAGCGTCATAATCAGGTTTAACTTTCGACAAACGCATTGCTAGACGTGCCTTTAATCCGTAAGCAAATTTAACCCAATTACTTGCTACACCCTTATAAATAGGATCCTGAGTTCCAATAACCGGAACACTTGATGTTTTTTCAAGGTTAGCTATACCATCAGTTATTAATTTATTTATAACCTCATACAAACTTTGTTGTTTGTCTAGAACTGGAGTCCAAATAACACCTGGCTGTAATGCTTCCGTCCAAGGCACATCACCCATTAAATCTGTTAATGTAACCAAATTATAGGCACTTAAAACCTGTGCTATCCCTAAAACTGCTGTATCACTTTCTTCAGAGCCTCCAGGCGAACATTTCTCTATAACTTTCTTCAAGTTCAACAAATTAGAATAGACATTATTCCAGCTATTATTATAGGTAGTTGCACTTGTTGGTTCACCAATTCTAATCTCAGCATTATACATTTGGCCATGCACTCCTACATTATATTCGACATATACTGAAGCGTAAAATGAGAAGTCAGAGCCTATTACACTAAAAGATGTATTATTAATTACATCCGTAATTATAAATTTTGAAGCCATATCGGCAGGGTGATTTTTGTCCTCGTTAATATCTTGCATGATACTTTCGGTACAAGAAAACAACCCCAATGACATCAATAATATAAGTAAAAAATTTCTATTTTTCATATCTTATCTATCTTTAGAAATTTACATTAACACTAAAACCAAAGCTAGTAGTTTGGGGTAACGAGAAGCGTTCAAATGCACCCATCATATTGTTGTTACCTTGTGAACTTTCAGGATCTGCATTCGGTAATTCTGTCCAAAGCAAAATATTACGAGCAAAAGCAGAAAGAGCAACATCAGCTTTCGAGAATACTGATTTAGGAAGAGCATATCTTAGAGAAATCTCCCTTAATTTTAAAAATGAGTTACCATATATAAATGATTCATCAATATTGGAAAGTACATCAGAATATAAAGTTTGATAAGCATTCTTATCATTAGCGCCACCTCTAACAATATCATTAGGAGTTCCGTCTGCTTTATAGCCTTTGAAAATAAAAGTAGAAGTTCTATCTTCAGTTCTCTTAGAAACACCATATGTATCCATCAAACCATTCATACCTGAATACATTTGACCACCATTTTTCCATTCGAACACTACTCCTAACGAAATAGACTTATAGGTCAACGTTGTTCCTCCACCCAAAATAAAATCAGGAGAAACCTTTCCTATTACTCCAGGTTCCCCAGCCATCGGCATACCGTAAGTAACACTATTTGGATCTTCGTCCACTAATATACGTCCTTCTTTATCTTTTTTATATTGAACTCCATAAATAACAGGATATGTAGAGTTTATACCTGCACGAACCTGAGGTGTTACAAATCCTCCAAGCATAATAGATTCAACACCTTCACGCAATGAAACTACTTTATTATCCAATTTCGAATAATTCAGATTTATATCCCAACGGAAATCTTTCATGAGTATTGGAGTTACATTTAACATAAGCTCATGAGAAGTAGATTTCATCTGTCCACCATTAGTTATAAGTGATGATGCACCTGTAGACCCAGGAAGAGGAACCGGAAAAATCTGATCCACAGTATTTTGGTTAGCAAAAGTATAATCAAGACTTATTCTATCTTGAAGGAAATTCAATTGCAAACCTATTTCCCATGATTTTGTATTTTGCGGTTTCAGATTAGGGTCATACAAATTAGGATACTGCGCATAACCACTTACATTATCTACAGGATAAACAATAGGTTGTCCTTGCCAAAATCCACCGCCATAAGTAGGACGGTAGTAATAATTATTCATATATCTAGAGCTTGCCTGACCTACTTCTGCATAAGAACCTCTAATTTTTCCAAAGCTAAGTACATTTTGGTTCTTGAAAGGTTCTAGTTCTGTAAACACAAATCCTAACGATACAGACGGATAGAAAAATGTTCTATTTTTGGGAGGCATAGTAGAGGCGATATCCTGACGAGCAGTTGCATTAAAATACAACATATTCAGATAAGAAAGTGACATACTTCCAAAAAAGCCCACTGTACGCTCCTGACTTTGTCCTTCACTTGCAGTAACTGTATTAGCATTCCCAATATGATTCCAACCACCAAAATTAAAGTTTTCACCATATTCGCTATAAGACTTATTATTAGTATGATTTAATTCATTCCCCGCTATAAAGTTAAAGTCTAAATCATTTGAAATTTTCCAATCATAAACTGCGGTAAACAAAGAGTTATAAGTAAATTGAGTTATACCATAATTATCTATTGTACCTGTTTTACCAGCATGACCATAACCAAAGACATCTTGATAATGAGTGGTATAAGTATCCGCACCCAATTGATATTTAAGGGTAATCTTATGATCATCAGCTAATTTAGTTTCATATTGACCAAATAAATTTCCAAAGAAACGATTTGTATTTTCCGAAAACGTATTATTATGTTGTATCCAATAAGGGTTATCAAAAGTTAAGCTGCGATAATAAACTTGTTTGTACGGATCACTTGCTGTACGATAAGGCATTCCTTTAAGATTATAACTGGCAGGTGCGCCCATTACTCCCGCTAAGGAACCATCATTTGCACCAGATAATTTATCTACACTATTTTTAGAGAAATTAGCAGAAAAACCTACTGTAAAATGATCATTCAATTTTTTATCTCCATTAGCTTTCGCATTCCATTTCTCTAGACCTGTTTTCAATGCTATACCAGATTGATCTGTATAAGAAATACCAACAGCAAAAGTCCCAGTATTTTCAGCTCGGCTAACTAGAACCGATGTTGTAGACTGAACACCTGTTCTGAAATAGTCATTCCAGTTATCATAAACTCCAGGTGTTACCCAAGCATCTTCAGGTGCATATCCGCCCTCTATTAATTGAGGAACTTGATATTTTCCATCATGTCCTTTACCATTACCACCATAAAGAGGGTCATTAGGTAAATCTGAGATTTTAGGCCCCCATGCCATAGATGCATGAGAATTATCATTTGACTTGCTCGAAGCATATACGCCTCTCATCCCTTGAGCCCAAGTTGTTTGATAATCAGGAGTACGAGATACAACATCAAAAGCAACAGTTTGCGTTAAGCTTATATTTGTTTTACCAATTGTTTTACCTTTTCCACTTTTAGTTGTGATAATCACAGCACCGTTAGATGCGCGAAGTCCGTAAAGAGCTGCAGCGGCTTGACCTCTCAATATATTAACAGACTCAATATCATTAGGGTCGATATCCAACGCTCTATTTGCAACGTCTGAACCACTAACACTATTACCGGTATCGTAATAAGATGTACTTGCAATCGGCATACCATCAACAACATAAAGCGGAGTATTATCACCATCAAAAGAACGAGCTCCACGGATAACGACTTGAGATGATGCTCCAGGCATACCACTAGAGTTTTTCAAATCTACACCTACAACCTTACCCTGTAGAGATTTAGTTAAGTCTGTATTACCCGTCATATTCAGCTTGTCGGATTTTACATCTTGAGTAGCATAGCCTAACGCTTTCTTATCTCTTGTAATACCTAATGCCGTAACAACAACATCACCCAAAATATGTTCATCGTTCTCCATAACGACTCTCATATTTTGAGAAACCTTAACTTCCACTGTTTTCATTCCGATAAGAGAAAATACTAATGTATTTTTACCCTCAGGTACATTTATCGAAAAATTACCATCCAAATCAGTCGAAACACCAACGGTAGTCCCTTTTACTACGACTGAAGCACTAATAACTGGCTCTCCTACATTGTCCACGACAACACCGGTTACGCGAGTTGTTTGTGCTGTAATAAATCCTATGCTTATAAATAAGCAGGATAGAATTAACATCACTCTTTTCATCATACAAACACTACTTTAATTTCTAAATTAAAACTTCATCCCGATGCTAACACTTTGATGCAATATCAGACTTTTTAGCATCAGTTTGTTTTTTGATATACAAAATTAGGCAATTTTCACGAAAAAACAAATCTTAGATTAAATTATACAAATTTTGTCATTTTGAAAGAACAAACATAATTAAATGCAGATTTACAAACATATACAAGTAACACTAATGTTAAATACATTACATATTGAAACCATCCAGAAGCCATACACAAAAAAAACACTCAAAAAACACCCGCTTTATTCTTTTGAAAAAGCAGATATTTAACATTTAATTATAACTTTTTCAAAAAAAAGAAAAGGGCAGCCAAAACCGCCCTTTACATATTATAATTATTACAATAAGAAACAATAAAATAAAAAAGAAAGAAAATAAGAGAAAATCAGAACAAACATCCAAGTTGATACACTACAAAAGAAATAAGCCAAGCTAGTAAAGTTGTGTAAACAATACTAAAAACACCCCATTTCCAAGAGCCGGATTCTTCTTTTATAGCAGCAATAGTTGCGACACATGGAAAGTAAATCAGCACAAAAAGCAGCAAACTGACAACTACCAACGGAGTAAATGTTGTGCTTCCATCTACTTGCTTATCTGCTAAAAGACGAACCTCCAGCGATTCCTGATCTTCAGAACTCCCCGTATATAATACACCTAAAGTGCTCACCACAACCTCCTTGGCCGCCATACCCGAAAGAAGACTAACACTTATCTTCCAATCAAAACCGAGAGGCCTCATCACAGGCTCGATAGCTTTACCTACACGACCAATATACGACTCTTCTTGATGTTCTGTATTTCTGCCCTCTTCTATTTCTTCGATTTGAGCACTCTTTTCTTCATCACCCAACCCTTCTTGCTGCTCAACCTGAGTTATCATATTATCATATTTCAACTCCCGTTCTTTGTCTCGTGGAAAATAACCCAAAAACCAGATGATAATAGATGCAACCAAAATAACACCTCCCATTTTTCGCAAATACTGCTGAGATTTATCCCACATATGTATAGTCACCGACTTAATTGTAGGCATACGGTAAGGAGGTAATTCCATTACAAATGGTGTATCTTCCTTCGGAAAAAGAAAACGCTTAAATAAGCGGGCAGAAATCACAGCCAATAGAATCCCGGTAAAATACAAGCCAAATAAGGCAAAGCTTGCATACGACTTAAAGAAAACTCCTACAAACAACAAATACACAGGCAATCGCGCGCTACAAGACATAAACGGATTTACCAACATGGTTATCATACGACTATTACGGCTTTCGATAGTTCTTGTAGCAAGTATCGCAGGCACATTGCAACCAAACCCCATAACCAATGGAATAAAAGATTTTCCGTGCAATCCCATTTTATGCATCACCTTATCCATTATAAAAGCTGCCCGAGCCATATAGCCGGAGTCTTCCATAAAGGAAATAAAAGCATACAGGATCAATATATTAGGAAGAAAAACAATAACACCGCCAACACCGCCGATAATACCATCAACAATTAAGTCTTTAAGCATACCGTCAACCATATTTCCTCTGATAAAATTACCGAGTACTGCCACCCCGTTTTCAATCCACTCCATAGGATATCCACCCAAACGGAATGTGCACTCAAACATCACCCACATAAAAAAGAAAAACACAGGGAATCCAATATACTTATTGGTAACCACGGCATCTATCATCCGGGTTACGTCCGACTCGAAAAGCTTTTCTTTGAGTGTCTGCTTCAATCCACCTGCCACAAAACCATATCGGGCATTCGTCAGAACAGATTCAGTATCTTCTTTTAGGGTATCTTCTATATATTTAACCTCACTGTCTCTCAGAGCATAGATATCCGCAGCATTCGACAATGAGCCGACATAGGCGTCTACATCCTTATCTTTTTCCAACAATTTTGTTGAAATATAACGGCGAGGGAAAATTAACGGTGTTTCTTTTTCCTTTTCAAGAAGTATATTGAGTTTGCTTATTGCATTTTCTACAACATTACCATAATATATATGTACACGTCGAACGATAGGTTCTTTCTCCTCATAGACACGTATCACCGCATCGAACAGATCACCTATACCTACTCCCGTTTTAGCAACTGTAGGAACAATAGGGATACCGATCATCTGAGACAGGCTCTGATAATCAAATTCGCTACCCGTTTCTAATAGTTCGTCATACATATTAAGAGCGATCACCGTAGACACCTCCATATCGATAAGTTCGGTAGTCAAATACAGGTTTCTCTCAAGATTGGAAGCAGCGACAATATTAATAACCACATCGGGTTTATCTTCTACAATATGTCGTCTTACAAACAATTCTTCGGGAGTATATGCCGAAAGCGAATAAGTTCCGGGCAAGTCTACAACCTTAAAAGTATAGCCTCCATGTTTAAACTTCCCTTCTTTCGAATCGACTGTTACTCCACCATAGTTGCCTACATGCTCGTGAGCTCCCGAAGCAATATTAAAGAGAGAGGTTTTTCCGGCATTAGGATTACCCACCAATGCTACCCTTATTACTTTTTTCGAATCGGAATTCGGTTTTCGCAATGAGGCTACGACATCTTCCGTGGTGGAATAATAATCTAAAGATCCATCCGTCAGAGAGTGTGACAAATTCTCATCCCTTACTTTATGTGGTTCTGGATATATAACTTCAATTAGAGCGGCTTCACTTCTTCGGAGCGAAACCTCATAATCCATTATTTTATATTTAATCGGGTCTTTGAGGGGAGCATTTAATATCACCTTTATGGTTTTCCCTTTTATAAAACCCATTTCGAGAATACGTTTACGAAAAGCACCACTTCCATTTACGCGTACAATGATACCTTTCTGTCCCGTTTTCAAATCAGATAAAAGCATACTAAAAATCTTTCACTTAATTAGAGATACAAAGATGGGTATTTTTTATATAAAAAGAGAAGGAAAAATGACTTTATTTAGAATGAGTATAAAAAAGAATCTTTACCGAACAAGAAAACAAGCCTCACCAACACAAGCAAGAGCAACAATCACCGCAAGTCACATCGCAATGAAAATCACCTGATTAAACAAAAAAGGAAAAAGATAAACCAATGCTCAAGAGGAGCGTAATCAATGACAAAACCCCAAACCTACTTTCACAAGCAGATAATGAGATAAAAACACTTGTTAGTTTAAAGATAAGAGTCATTGCAGGATAATAAATGCCCAATAAATCCTTCGTCACTCCTCTCTTGCATTGGAATATATTGTATAAAGTACTTTAAAGATCAGAATATAAAGGAAACACTTATTAGCATAATTCATTACTAATCTACAACAAATTTATTAAAAAACTGGCTTTTTATATTTAGCAGTAAATTATGTATAGCTCTTTTTTATTTACATAGATGGCATTTGTACTATTCCACAGCCTTCTAGGAGTTTGTAATAAAGCTCTCCCTTTTAATTTTCACAAAAGTAAAGTAATTTTTATATTCTGCAAAAAGAATAAGCCCATTTTATAAAATTTGAATACAGAATGAGTTAATCTATTTCACTATATTTGCACTCTATTTTAATAATAGCGCTGTGATTTATCCGGAAAACTTTGAATATAAAATAGGATTTGATAAAATCCGCCAACTACTCATAGCAAAATGCTTAAGTCCACTGGGGGAAGAAAAGGTTACCAATCTGGCCTTCTCTTCTGATTATACACATATATCAGAATCGTTGTCTCAAACCGAGGAATTTATGCGCATCATAAACGAAGAAGACAACTTCCCTACAAATTATTTTCTTGACGTGAGGCATGCTCTACGCAACATACGAGTAGAAGGTACATGGATAGACGAAGCAGCCTTATTTGATTTACGAAGATCGTTACAAACAATACGGGACATTGTTCTTTTCCTAAAAAAGGAGGAGGAAGAAAATACCCCTTACCCATACTTGTATGCATTGGCAGGAGAAGTTGCCATATTTCCCCAGCTAATAAGCAAGATTGATAATATTCTGGATAAGTTTGGGCGCATAAAGGATAATGCATCCGCTGAGCTAAGCCGCATACGGAAAGATATAGCACATGTTTCGAGCGGTATATCACGAAGCCTTAATGCAATTTTACGCACGGCTCAGAACGAAGGGCTTGTAGAAAAAGACGTAACTCCCACCATGCGTGACGGACGTCTTGTAATACCTGTAGCACCGGCATTTAAGCGGAAGATAAAAGGGATTGTACATGATGAGTCAGCTTCGGGCAAAACTGTATTTATAGAACCTGCCGAAGTAGTAGAAGCCAACAACCGCATAAGAGAGCTGGAAAGTGAAGAACGCAGAGAGATTATAAAAATACTGGTGTCATTCACCGATGTACTTCGCCCGCTGGTAGCAGACATATTGCAGTCGTATGAATTTCTGGCTACAATCGATTTTATAAGAGCCAAAGCTACATTTGCCATCGATCTGGATGCTATAAAACCAAGCTTAGAAGACAAGCAAATTATAAGATGGTACAGAGCGAAGCACCCTCTGCTATTTATTTCTCACAGAAAACAGAATAAGCAAATTGTACCTCTCGATATAGAGCTAGAGGAAGACAATCGCATTCTTATTATTTCGGGGCCAAATGCAGGAGGAAAATCCGTTTGCCTAAAAACAGTGGGACTACTTCAATATATGGTACAATGCGGGATACCGATACCTTTAGCAGAAAATTCGAAAGTAGGAATATTCAACAATATATTTATAGATATAGGTGACGAACAGTCTATCGAAAATGATCTGAGCACATACAGCTCGCACCTAACCAATATGAAGTTCTTTGTAAGAAACTGCGATGAAAAGACAATCTTACTCATAGATGAATTTGGAGGTGGAACCGAACCGCAAATAGGCGGTGCAATAGCAGAATCTCTGCTTAAGCGCTTTAATGAAAAAGAGTCTTTTGGTGTAATCACAACTCACTACCAAAACCTCAAACATTATGCAAATGAACACAAAGGTGTTATCAATGGGGCAATGCTATACGATCGCCACTTGATGCAACCGCTGTTCACTTTATCTATTGGCAACCCCGGAAGCTCTTTTGCGATAGAAATAGCCCGAAAAATAGGTTTGCCGGAAGATGTAATTGCCGATGCTTCTGAAATAGTAGGCAGTGACTACATCAATATGGACAAATACCTGCAAGATATTGTAAGAGATAAACGCTATTGGGAAACTAAACGCCAAAGCATCCGTCAGAAAGAAAAACGGCTCGAAGAGATTACCACAACATACGAAACAGATCTGCTGAGTGTAGAAAAACAACGAAAAGAGATACTCCGTCAGGCTAAAGCCGATGCAGAACGGGTCTTATCGGAGGCCAATGCCAAAATAGAGAATACGATACGTACAATTCGAGAATCGCAGGCCGAGAAGGAAAAAACAAAGCAAGCCCGATTGACTCTTAACGAATTCAAATCGTCATTAGAAGACGAAAAAAATTTCTCGGATGATAAGATCGCTAAGAAAATAGAGAAGTTAAAAGAGAAAGAAAAAAATAAAAAGAAAAAAAGCGAACAACCCAAAGAGATTAAAGAACAAATAATCGCTATTGGAGACAATGTACGCATCAAAGGGCAAACTTCAATCGGACAAGTACTTGATATACAAAAAGGAAGTGCTACGGTTGCATTTGGCATGATCAAGTCGACCGTCAAACTCGAAACACTTGAATACATAAGTAAAAATCAGGTAAAACGTGAAACCCGCAGTACTACAATCAGCGTAGCAGCCAGCGACGATCTCCGAGAGAAGAAACTCAACTTCAAGCAAGATATAGATGTGAGAGGTATGCGTGGCGATGAGGCATTGCAAGCTGTCATGTATTTTGTAGACGATGCAGTACTCGTAGGGGTCTCACGAATACGAATATTGCACGGAACGGGAACGGGAGCACTAAGACAGATGATACGAGACTATCTCCGTACGGCTCAAGGTGTACGAAATTTTCAGGATGAGCATGTACAATTTGGAGGTACAGGAATTACTGTAGTAGACCTTGAATAATTAAACAGAAAAGCAAAAGGATAAAGAGATGGCAAAAACTGCAATTTTGATAGGAAGTACCGGATTGACGGGGTCTCATCTGATGAAAATACTATTAAATAGTGACATCTACGATAAAACGATATGTTTTGTACGTCGCGAGACTAAAATATCGCACCCCAAACTGGTTCAGCATATCGTAGACTTCGACGACGTAGACTCGTATAAGGATTACATGGAAGGAAACGATATGTTTTGCTGTTTGGGAACTACCATCAAAAAAGCCGGAAGCCAAGAAGCATTCAAAAAAGTAGACCTTACCTACCCTCTTCAGTTTGCAAAGGTAGCTGCGGTAAATGGAATAAAGCAATTTTCGATAATATCAGCCATTGGTGCTAATCCGGAATCGAGCAACTTCTATTTACGGATAAAAGGCAAGTGCGAAGAAGAGCTAAGGAAATTGCCGTTCCAGTCTATATCTATATTCAGACCATCGTTATTGGAAGGTAACAGGAAAGAATTTCGGCTTGGAGAAAAAGCACTGAGTTTTGCCATGAAAATATTCTCCATATTTCTTACAGGCAAATTAAAAAAATACCGTCCTATCAAAGCGAAGGATGTAGCTGAAGCCATGTATAGAGTTGCTCAACAGAATACAGTAGGGCTTCATGTATACCGTTCGGACGAAATAACAGATATTGCGAAATAAGTTTTCACTTCTGCATATCTTAACACCTAAGTAGTATGAAAAAGGTTCTACTATTCTGCTTACTCTCATTCTCTTTTCTTCACCTTTTTGGACAGGATGTTTCTTACACAAAAAGCGACATTGCCGGACGATGGGTAGAAGTAAAAGAAACAGACAAGCCGGGGCAATATTCAGAGTCGGAATATTCTTATATATACATATTCAAGGATGATTATACTTTTCATTTAGGAGAATCGATGGACGGAGTCATTCTTTTCAATATTACAGGAAAATATTTGATTGAGAAAAACAGCATAGACATTACTTATTTTGAATTCCCACAAAACAGCAATACTAAAAAACTCACACCAAAAAAATTGTCGTTACAAATACGATCCATCAAAAACGGAATAATGAGACTATCCGTTTCCGATTACGATTTTTCTTATCCTCTTATACTGAAAAGGCAAAAGCAGAACGAATAAAGCGGCTTTAATATTCCCAAACAATAATTTACAAAAAAATACGTTTACTATAAGCAAAGAGGCCAAAAAAATAGAATACAATTAAATAAAACAAAAACAAAGCTATACATTTCATTCATTTGCAGATATTATTATATCTTTGCACAGCAAACAGGCATAAACTATACAAAACGTTCTCCAAATGATAATGACGAAAAAACTACTTTTCATTTTTCCCTTAATATGTACTATTATAGGATTAAGCAGCTGCAACGGTGACACCCCCGATAAACCCGGACCCAATAACGAAACAATTCCCCCATCCGAACTTACCAAGGATGATTTGTTGGGCACATGGGAAATATATAACTCGGAGAAACAAGTAATTAAAGTCAAAGAAGATGGGTCCGAATCGGCATATCCAAATTTCAGATCAGTAGATTATGACGGATTTATAAACAAATTCTATATAGACTCGAAAGGCGTTTATACATTCGAAAACTCAAATGTACTGGATGAACTTATAGATAAAGGTAGTTATGATGTAAAAGATGGTCTGATCACCATGAACGTTACACGACATAACGGAAGAGATACTTCTTTTGTAAATACCGAAACAATCTCTATATTTTATAAAAACAAGGAGGCTTTTACTGTATTCAAACACTTTACGGTAGATGGCTATAAGATCAAAGACGGCAGATCGATGAGAAATATAGAAAAAGCGCCTAATATACATCCCAATATGGAGAAAGTAGATGTTAAGGGCAAATATAGCAGCCTGCTCGGAAAATGGGAAGTATATGATTATCAGTTATTGGCTAATGGCGTATACGACGCTACTTATTCGAAAGAAACGCTGGCTAAGCTGAAAGGCAACACATACACCTTCAAAGACGAGGGAAATGGAAAGACATCGGTAAATATAGATTTCCGTGATCCGGATAATGATGGAGTACAAATCACAGGTAAATATCCCGTAAAAATCGTTGACGATATTGTTTATTACTTTGTAGACAATGCTGTTGATACACTAGGAAATTATGTCCCCACAGCACCTTTCCTTTGGGTTACGGACTGGAAAAAAAGAACGGATTCGTCTACGAATAAAGAATTTGATTCTTTTATTAGCTTCAACAAATTCAGGACAGATGCCAGACCTGACATAATATATGAAATGAGAAGGTTCCTCAGAAGGATAGACTAGAAAGCATCATACACATACATACACAAATTATAGAAGAACAGGCAAACTTACAGTCCTGTTCTTTTATATTTTAGAGACCTGTCTCCTCCTTGCTTAAAAACTAAAGAGTCGACAGTTAAAGTGTATATATCAAGCTTATTATCGAATACAGAATCTTTATACAACATCAGTGTAAAATTATGTATTATAAAGGTATAGTCCGACTTTACAAGTCCGACAATTTCCTGCGTACACTTATTTCCATTAAAGTATAAATATACATCTTGCTGATTCAGGTCTAGGTTTGCCGAATCGTTTCTTTTCGATTCCACAGCCACAAGCTGCCATTTTCCTTGTATCATCTGGTTATTTACCTCATCGCTATTGTAGGGCTTGCAACTAACCAAGAATAGGAAAGCAAAAATAAAACCGACAAGGCTTATCAATCTAACAGACATTCGTTCCATGTTTACCACAAAAAAACAAATTATTTTTCATTAACGAGACATTCGCTCCATAAAAAGTCAGAATATTCTTATTGCTTTTACAAAATCCTGCTATATTTGTTCAACTGATTTTATTTATCTTATTTAAATACCTTTAAGCACAAGTTACGTATGAAAACAATAGGGAATATAATATGGTTGATTTGCGGAGGCTTTATGATAGCCATCGAATACTTCATTTCCGGATTTGTTATGCTATTGACCGTCATCGGCATTCCCTTCGGACTACAAGCTTTCAAGCTGGGAATACTTGCAATATGGCCATTCGGGAGCCATGTTGAATCGAAAGACTCTGCTCCGGGCTGCCTCAATCTGGTGATGAATATTATATGGATCATAATCGGAGGATTCTGGATTGCCCTTACACACTTGTTCTGGGGAGTTCTTCTCTGTATCACAATAATAGGTATTCCTTTTGGAAAACAGCATTTTAAACTGATACATTTGGCTCTTGTACCTTTTGGAAAAGAGATCAGATAAACCAATCGTCAAAACAGCTCTATCCCATCCCGATAAGTCTTAAATTTCAGCTCGGGCAATAATTCTTTTCTCATACGACGGGTATCACCGTAGTATGAAACCATCCCTATTTTGACAAAGTCTACTGTGAGAGGGCTCTGTGTGCCAAACAAAGATGAATACAGCTCAAACCCTTTTGCAGCAGCCATTATCATCCACACAGGCATACGCCAAGGCTTGTGATTCCCTTTATAAGCAGTAATTTCGTCCAAGAATTGCTGTAAGGTTTGCACTCCTTCGTCACCAATGTGATATATTCCGTTGATACCAGGCCTCAATGCTGCGGCAATCGTGGCGTCTGCAAAATCCACTTTCGAAATAAGATGAATATATGTAGGTTTCCGCCACACGCCCAAAAGCCAATGTCGAGCAAACCACTGTGCAGCATCTATCATCAGTATCCCTTTGCCGTAGACCATTCCTACCCGCAGAGAAACAGCCTCTATACTATATTTCTCACCATAGCTGAACAAGAGTTTTTCTTCTTCGAGGCGGGTACGGGCATGCATCGATTCAGGATTTCCATTCAAGTGCCCTGTTGCGGGATTGTTGGGAGTACATTCTCCTTCAATATGCGGAAAACTAATCAATATTATACGTTTCACCTTCTGCTGTATAGCTGCATCGAGTAAGTTTTTAAAGTATAGAGTGTTTGTAGTTGGCAAAAACTTTTCGGGTTTAGCCTTAAACAAAACCCCTGCAAAATGTACAACCACATCAACTCCGGCTAATGCGTCTCCCAATGTTTTGGGGCTTGCCAGATCAACCCGAAACACAGATACATTGTTCTTACCTTTCAGATTCTCGGCTACATCTTTTTTGTGTATCAGCAAATTCAGGTGTACATTTTCTTTGTGTTGAAGTTCCTGAGCTAAGAGCCCTCCTAAGTTTCCGGCAGCCCCGGTGATAGCAATTTTCTTCATTGTGCAATTTTTGTTCGAAATATAAATATATGAAATATTTCCCCATGTTACAGAAACATGTAAAGCCATCTACACAAAAAAAGAGATAACCATACGATTATCTCTTTCTCTATATTGTAAAACAAACGGAGTTAAGCCTTTGCTGCATTTGCTTTAGCCTTTGCTTCTATTTCCGACAATTCATTCGCGAGTTTTCCTGCCACTTCGCCAGTAACTTCATTTATTTTTTGTTTTCCTTTTCTTACTTCTTGTCTTGCTTTCACACCTACACGCAAAGCCTTGCTTTTGCCTACAGCCAACCCATAGTCTAAGTCTGACTTCGCTTTATCCGTAGCGCTGTTTACTCTTGTGCGTAATTCTTCTCTTGTTTCCTCATCGGATAGTTTCAATGCTGCATATACACCTAGTGCACCTACAGCTAAACCTAAAATAAATCCCTTCATAATGTGCTGTAATTTATGTGTTATATAATTCTATTATTAACAAATATAAGATATTTATAATGATAACAATCAATTAAATGCATTTGTTTACTTTAAATAACTTGTATATTCCTTTTTTAGTATAGTTAAACACAATGAATAAAGCCTGATTTTTGAATTAAGAAAGTTTATAATGCAAAACCATTTTATATAGATTCTGATTATTTTTTCCTACCTTCAACCCCTCTAAAGCCGTATATTGATGAAACATTTACTTTTTTGTTTTTCCTTCTTAACTATCTTGATGGCATGCAGCACTCAACCTACATTGGAGGGGCGTTGGGCTGTAGAAATGGAACACAACCGTGACACTGCCATTATAGTAAACGGAGATACCATCGTAGCTCCGGAGTTGAAGATAGACCGAGATTCTATGTATCTGGAAATAAAAACGAATGGTCTTGTCAGCAAAACAGAATGCCTAGGCTTTTATACGATCAACAACAATCTCATTACTGTTACGGATAGAATGGGAAAACAAAGGACAGAAACGTTTGTGCTAAAAGACGATGTCCTAACCATCTTAGATAAGGATGATCCCAATAAGATTATAATGAGGCTGGTTCGTATCAGAGAGAAAGAATCGGACTGACCAGTAAACCACATTCGGTAAAATCCTATTATCAATCATCTAAATCACTTTCCGTAATCGCAAACAAAGAAGAAAGTGTAATCGCCTACAGTTTTGGCATTCACCTCTAGCCATCTCAGTTTATCTTTGGATGTGACTGTTTTCTGAATCAGTTTACCTGACGAGTCATAATCTTCTACAGATAAGACTCTAAAGCGTCTGTTTGAACAATCGTACATACTATAATAAATACAATAACTGAAATCGTTCCATTTCTCCGCCTTTTCCGGCTTTTTCATCGCCACATACCTGTCTCTTATTTTATCCACATAGGCCTTACGAGCTTCGGTAGATGTGTATATTCGTTTTTCGTAGGCGTAAGACACTGCTCCGTCTTGTTTCAGATTGAGGGTATCTGTATAAATTTCCATATCTTCGGTTACGGCTACATTGTGCCAACCATAAATACCGGCTCCAACCTGACGGGAGGTCTGACAAGCCGAAAAAGACAATACGGCTATAATTGTGATTAATATATATTTCATCCTCATTTTTAATTTAATGCACATTAGTAATATTCTTTATAAAATAACAGAAGCCTATTTATAAATAGAAAATGTAAACTTACAAAATAAGCAGAAAGTAATGCCAGTCTTTGATCTAATTCTCTGATAAAATAGTTTTCAACATCAGGTTTACATATCATTTTTTATCTAATAATATTATTATCTTTGCTATGATAAGATAAGCGAAACGAAAACATTGCATTGACAAAACATCTTTGCTGAAAACTCTTTAGCGAATGTATGTATCCATACATTTCTTTGGATTTTTAATTTTATAAATTAATAATGAAATATATATCAATATTCTGCGGCTCGGCCTCAGGTTCAGATAAAATCTTTGCAGAACAAGCAACCCTACTCGGAAAAACAATCGCACAAAAAGGCTATGGCATCGTATATGGAGGTGCACACGTAGGGCTTATGGGATATGTAGCCAATGGCGCACTAAGCGAGGGTGGAGAAGTAATAGGTGTTATACCCGAATTTCTGAAAAGCAAGGAGTTGGAGCATACCAACCTGACAGAGATTCATATCGTAGAAACAATGCACCAGCGCAAAGCCTTAATGAACGAGATCAGCGATGGAGTTATAGCTTTACCGGGAGGATACGGAACCTTGGACGAATTATTTGAAATGCTTACTTGGGCTCAATTGGCATTACACAAAAAACCGATAGCAGTATTAAATACCAACGGATATTATGATCCGCTTATTACGATGTCGAAAACAATGATCAAAAATGGTTTCCTGAAAAATGAATATCTTGATCTTTTGTTGATAGATGGTAATATTGGCAGTTTGCTGAAAAAAATGGAAGATTATATACCTCCGGCCAATGACAAATGGTTTGAAGTGAAATAATCCTTCAATATTAATATACAAACTAAACAAAACACACCTTAGTATGAAAAAGTATTTATTCATTGCAGTGGCAATGCTGGGATCAGTTACAATTGTAAATGCCCAGACGGTAACAAAACGTATTGTAGAAAAGACAAACAAAGGAGACTCGAAAACGCATTACAATTATTTATTACTAGATGCTGTCAATTACAGTGATGCAGCATACTCCAGATATGAAAAATTGGTGCAAGATGTGTGGGATAAAAAATCGAATGCTAACCTCACGAAAAACAGAATAGAAACTCTGGAGGAAATCGATAAATACCTGACGACCGTAAAAGAGACTCCGATATACAAAGGGGGAGAGAGTTACCAACTGGCAGTACTGGCATACCTCAGTGCTGTAAAAGACAAGGTTATTGCTCTGGAACATTTGGGAACACTCGGCGATGATGCAAACACCGACGCTATAGTGTACAACAAAGCATCGGCTAAGTTTACAGATATATCGAACGAAGCTATTGACCTGAGAAACAATGTTAGAGATAAAAAAAGCGAATACGAAAAGACATTCTATATACAAAAATAAAACAATATAAATATGGCACTTACTGTTGGAGATAAAATACCTGAAATTTTAGGAATCGATCAGGACGGAAAAGAAGTAAAAGCATCCGACTATCAAGGGAGTAAGCTTGTATTATATTTCTATCCGAAAGACAATACCCCGGGCTGTACGGCTGAGGCTTGTAGTTTGCGAGATAACTTTTCGCAACTCAGAAAAGCCGGCTACCAAATACTGGGCGTTAGTGTCGACAACGAAAAATCGCATCAGAAGTTTATAGAAAAGCAACAATTGCCTTTTCCGCTGATTGCCGATACAGATAAAAAGCTTGTGGAGCAATTCGGTGTATGGGGTGAGAAAACACTTGCCGGACGTAAATACATGGGCACATTTCGCACTACATTCCTGATAAACGAATCGGGCATTATAGAGCAAATAATAACTCCGAAGGAAATAAAAACGAAAGAGCACGCTCAACAAATATTAGATCTAAATAAATAAAAGTTTTATATAATTATCAAAGAGAAATAATGGCAGAAGAAAAAGAAAAAAAAGCAGCCCCAAACACAGAGAAGCTGAAAGCTCTGCAAGCTGCAATGGACAAGATAGAGAAGAGCTACGGAAAAGGCTCGATAATGAAGATGGGCGATGATAAAATCGATGAGATAGCTGTTGTTTCTACAGGTTCTATAGCCCTGAACGCTGCACTTGGTGTAGGTGGATATCCTCGCGGCAGGGTGATCGAAATATACGGTCCCGAATCGTCAGGTAAAACAACCCTGGCTATACATGCTATAGCCGAAGCGCAAAAAGCAGGAGGTATAGCAGCCTTTGTGGATGCTGAACATGCATTCGATCGTTTTTATGCCGAAAAACTTGGAGTTGACATCGAAAACCTATATATATCACAGCCCGACAGCGGTGAGCAGGCTCTCGAAATAGCAGAGCAATTGATTCGTTCTTCGGCTATCGATATCATTGTTATCGACTCGGTTGCCGCACTGACCCCTAAAGCAGAGCTAGAAGGCGAGATGGGCGATTCTAAAATGGGATTGCAGGCTCGTTTGATGTCGCAGGCTTTACGTAAGCTGACTGCTGCGATCAACAAAACAAACACCATCTGTATATTTATCAACCAGTTGCGCGACAAAATCGGTGTCATGTTCGGTTCGCCCGAAACAACTACCGGAGGTAACGCCCTGAAATACTATGCATCTGTACGCCTCGATATTCGCCGTATCGGACAATTGAAAGACGGAGATGAGGTAAGAGGTAGCCAGACACGCGTGAAGGTAGCAAAGAATAAAGTTGCGCCTCCTTTCCGTAAAGCTGAATTCGATATCATGTACGGTGAGGGTATCTCTCGTTCGGGAGAAATCATAGACCTTGGTGCAGAACTTGGTATCATCAAGAAAAGCGGTTCGTGGTACAGCTACAATGAGACCAAACTGGCACAAGGACGTGAGTCGGCAAAAGAAGTGATAAAAGACAATCCTGAGTTGGCAGAAGAGATAGCAGGCTTAATCTTCGAAGCATTGAAAGAAAAGCACTAATATAAGCAAAGCAATCTAGGAATAGCGAAGAGGCTGTTTGAAGAGTAAAACTATATTTTGCTCTTCAAACAGCTTCTTTTATTATCATATCTCTTTCTATTTATCTTATATAAAGGATGTATCCGAATATTATCGACCCATAATTCTTGTCTTTAATGAAAGACAGAGGTATATAAAAGGTTACACATAAAAAAGCAATAGAATAGTGTCACTTTTGTCACCTTTTGCTTTCAAAACACGACGTATACAACTATCAATAAACAGCTTAAACCTAAAATTAAAAAAGTGACATCTGTCACCTTTTTATAGAGAATTCATGTAATATGTTGTAGTATCTTCCTATATATCGGATGTTGGTGCAGTATATAATCGTTACCAATCAGAAAGAGCTGCTCACGTGCACGGGTAAGAGCAACATTGAGTTTACGATCTACTGTTCCCTCTCGGTTCATACTACAAAAGTTTTTGAGTTGGTAAGCTTTATTGAAACAGAAGGAAAGTATAATCACATCACGCTGGCTGCCTTGATAACGCTCTACGGTATCGATCATAATATCAGACAATTCGGCTATACCTGTTTCTTCGAACTTTTTTCTTATCAGGGCTATCTGATTTCGGTATGGAGTGATAATACCAAGTGTTCTTTGAGGGTCGAAAAGAAGATTATTAGCCTTGTAGATATCCAGTAAAGCGATTGACAAGGAGACAGCAATTTCGGCTTCGGCATCGTTCGTTTTATCGGATACACTTGCATCATCTATCTCTCTGACAGGGATAAAGCAAACCCGCTTGTTTGATATCATGGTCTGATATGGATCATTCGGATCAAAAGAAGGATAATTCAAGTCGGCTTGCTGCCTCTCGGTTGCGATCTTTAATATATTGTCATAGAAGTGAGCATTTACAAGACGTGCAATATCCTGATGCATACGTCCATGATATGTAAGTGTATCATAGGCATGCATCCATCCTTGTTTTTGGCAAATACGAAACAGCCGTTCGAAAAGAGATTCACGGCAATCGTAAAGCTCAATATCATTTAAAATGCTACTATCGACCTTCGATCGGGATTCATCTTGCAATGTTATAGTAGACAGCTGCTTGTGATCACCAATCATAATAAACTTATCAAACTGTGGAAGTAGCCCTATTATCTGAGATTCCAATATTTGTGAAGCCTCATCGATAATTGCCACATCAAAATGTTTCAGATCGAATAGTTCCGGCTTACCCATGATAGACGCTAATGTTCCTACAAATATCCGAGTTGAGGCGATTGCCTGTAAAAGGTCTTTGCGGTTTGTAGCTTTATATGAGATATTCTGCAACAGTCGGTGGCGATATGCCTCTCCGCATGATAGTTCCGAACCGATACGGATATATCGGTCGCACACAGAGTCATCTTCCGAGAAAGCCTCACAGATAGCAGCACACAGCTCATCTACAGCACGATTGGTATATGCCATAACAAGGATATTGCTATCTTCTTTTGCATAAAGACGCTCGATGAGTTGCCGTGCAAATATGGACGTCTTACCTGTACCGGGAGGTCCTACGATAAGGAAGTAATCATCAGCCGACAAGGCTTTGTTTATAACGCTTTTGCCCCTCTCCTCTTGAGTCAGTTCTTTGTCGGAACAGTTGTTCGCATAGATAGTGTGAGGCTCTTTAAGTCCGAGCAAGAGCTCCTTCTTATGGGTAGGTGCAGAGAGAAAGGCAAATAGGCTTTTATACATAGCATTGTACCCATGATCGAGCTTATCGTGCTCTACCGCCCAAAGCCTGTAACGAGAGAAGAAAGCTCTGTTTCGCTGCTTGTATCTAAAACGGAGGGTGACAGAATGAGATGATATTTCTACGACTGTGCCTTTTAGTATTTGGTTGGTGAGTACCGTATCTTCCTCATCTTGCTTCGGATATAAGATACAGATTTCTCCTACCCGAAAGTTTACACAATCTTGAGGTGCTAATCGATTGAATCGGATCACCATATCCCGACCACTGTCGTCTATATCTTCAATCTCGAGATCAGAGATCAGATCCAAAGCTTCTTTGCGTTCGGAGAAAGTTGTATTCCACAGGGCAGAGACACTCATTGCTGTATCAAAATTCTCATCTCCTGTTTTTTGCAAGTATAGCTCCCTTGCCACAAAGTTGATGTAGCGATAGGCGTATATCTTTTCTAATGCAGATGATTTAGTAAGAACGTCTTCCAGCTCTTTTAGCTTATCTATAAAGAACTGAGGTACTCTGCCATAATTATCTAAACTGAAGAGCTCTTTGAATATTTGTTCTACCGTTTGCACATCACCCGAATACAAGTCGTGTTCGGTAGCGACAATCAGATTGCGAGTATTGATAATCTCTTTCTCCAAGCGTTGGTATCTGGCAGCAAAGCGGATATTCTCTCCGGCATTGTCAGCACTCGAATATAAGATCGTAGGATAGATATGACGTGCATCTTTGTTAAATACACTTTGTATCATCAGCCGATAGATAGCTGTCTGCGTTTCGTGGTTCGAAGCGATCTTTGTTACATCTTCACGAGGATAAGGCGGCTTTCCCGACTTTAATTCTATGATACGGTCTGCACCATCCTCCTCATCGGAGAGTTGCAACAGGTCGAGCCGTCCTTGAAAACCGTATTTCTCGCAAAAGAAGGAAGGCTCTAAGGTACACAGGGTAGTATCAAAGCCATTTGCGGGCATATCGTTTATTATTACTCGCCGAATATTGTTAAACTGGCTTTCTGCTCTCGACATGAAGTTGCGAAAATCCTGATTATCCTTTATGTCTTGGCATGATGCATATTCGAAGGGCATCTGACGGAAAGATTTCAGAAACACATCTTCAAACTTCAGTGTTCGGGGATTTTCGGCATAGATAAGCTCATCGAGAAAGAAGTTTGCCAGATTTCCTAACAGTATATAATGAGAATTCGCATTCGGCTCAAACTTTCGGCGGAAGTAATGCAAGTGAGAATTACCATACGATTGAAAACACTCTGCCATTGCCGAAGCATCGATCAGATAGTCGGGCTCAAGTACAAATAAGGCAGGAATGTAACAGCCGTGTCCGTCCTTTTTTACATCTAGCAAATTTAGCTGAGCACCAACCCACAAGCGACAGATAGTAGGGTTGAATATTTCGTTAGCAGAAACATTGTATCTTACAGCTAATGTTTCTTGAGGTAAAGTCTCGGGTTGACAGATCAGCAACTCATTTTCTCTATCTATGTCCAGCACCTGCACACGCAGCCTATCCAGCGGTAAGGTTTTGTTATCCTCCTGTTCGGCTTCTTTGGGTATTTCGAGACTATGATCACCTTGTAAGAATCCGTAAAATAACTCTATGCTTTGTTTCGCATCGTCGTATTGCTTGGGCGTAATCAGATTATTTTCATCTCTTTGCAGAAAAGAACTTCTGATACGAATTGTATGTAACCGCCACTCTATACGCTTAGGCAAATCATACTTCTGAGAGATGAAGACCAGCCGAGAAAATAAAGAAGGAAACTGCAAAGATTCACCTTTAGTGATTTCCTTGCAGCTTCTTTCCAGTATCTGTTTGAGGCAGATATATTTATTTCTTAGCGATAGATTGGTTTGATCTATCTGTTGTATCTCGGAGAGATAATCGGATACAGATATTATCATTCCCGCAATCTTACATCAAGATAACTTTTAAGGGATATCTCTATCTTCGTACCATTAATAGGGATACCTGCCCTATTTGTAAGATATCCATCAACAATAACATTTATCCCCCCTTGATTATAGAATCTGCGCATAACGCTATTCATGAAATCATAAAATTCAGGATCTTTAGCGGTATCGAATACCATTACCTCATAGTCTTTCAACACATCTATCTTTGGCGAAAAAAGAAAAGGAGTCATACCTTCTACATCGATATACAAATCACGAATAACATCTCCATAACGCAAATCTCCGGTGATAACCAATTCGGTTCCTTGATATTCCATCCCAATTATAGAGCCATTTCCCAGACCGGGCAAATCATTGAAAGTATAACTACCTCCTCCATTACTGGAGAAAAATCCGGTTTTGTTAGTATATGATTGGAATTCACAATTGAGATTTGTCCTTGATATATAATCATCTGTTTCACACGATGAAAATCCGACTAAAACGAGGAGAGTGAATAAGATTACGCAAAGCTTGTTCATATAGTATTTCATAATTAAATAATTTAGTGACAAAGTTAAATAATTTTATCTTATATATATGACTATGAAAATGAGGTTTTGTAACATCGGGAATAATAGATATAGAAAACTTTTATAAGTGACTGCTTGTTATATATCAAAATAGAATATCTATCTTTGACAACGAAATCTTAGGGGTGCCTTAAAATAACGGGCTGAGATCACACCCATAAACCTGATCCGGGTAATGCCGGCGGAGGGATAGAGAAATATGCAATTGCGCACACGCATATCTTTAACATTCGGGAAATTATCTTATCAAAACCCCTTTTTTGTTTAACATCAGGACATATTTACGTATGTCTGGCAAAATTTATATTTTAAATGAAAAAGGTCTTTCTCTCTCTTTCCATAATATTGATAAATGGAATGGGGATTTTCGCACAACAAAAAGCAGATAGTTTGAAAGTTGTAAAACTAGATGAAGTTGTTGTGTCTGCAACACGTGTAGGTCAGGATGCTCCGGTAGCATACTCTAGCTTGACCGAAAAACAACTAAAAGGAGACAATGCCGCAAAAAACATTCCGGCTATAATGCAAACTCTTCCATCTGTAGTCTCGTATACAGAAGGAGGAACGGCTGTAGGCAACACATCGTTTCGCATCCGTGGAACTGATGCCAACCGTATTAATATCACCCTGAATGGGATGCCTCTGAATAATCCTGAAAGTCAGGAAGTATACTGGGTCAATTTGCCGGATCTGTCAAATTCATTGCAAAGTATGCAAGTGCAACGCGGAGTGGGAACATCTACCAACGGTGCGGCCTCTTTCGGGGCTAGTATTTCGATGCAAACGCTGGGAGGAAAACCCAAACCCTATGCCGACATATCTACAGCCTACGGACAATACAATACACTATTATTGTCGGGAGCAGCAGGTACAGGCATTATGAAAAGCGGATTGTCGTTAGACGCAAGATATTCTTACGTAAAGAGTGACGGGTATATCCGTAACGGAAAGGTAGACCATAAGAATATCTATGCCGCCCTATCTCACTACTCCGACAGGCAGCTGATACGGCTGATTTATATGAACGGAATACAGCATACCGGCATTACATGGGAAGGTATCGATCCGAGCATGCTGGCTATAAACAGGCGATACAACCCGGCAGGAGAATACAAAGACGACAATGGCAATACACGCTATTATGATAACGAGACGGATAACTACTATTCGAATATCGGACAGTTGATCTATACCCGTTATCTAACAAACGCATTGACATTGAATGTAAACTTGAGTTACAATCATGGTTATGGCTATTACGAAAATTACAAGACAGGGCGTAAATTTTCAGAATTCGGACTCGAAAATCAGACTGTAGATGGTACTACTTACAAGAAATCAGATCTTATACGTCGCAAACTGATGATGAATCATTTGTATGTAGGAGGGGTAAATCTGAAATGGGAAAAAGACAAGTTTGACTTCACCTTAGGTAGCATGTACAGCTATTATGATGGTACTCATTATGGAAGATTGCTTTGGGTAAAGTTCAACCAGAATATACCTGTTGGTTACGAATGGTATAGAAATGATGCCGATAAACAAGATATGAATGTTTTCCTGAAAACAGAATACAAACCGATGACCAACCTGTCGATATTTGCAGAAGTGCAAGAGCGCTATGTAGACTATCGCATGAAAGGTATCGACGATGATCTCACAAATCTGTCAAGCAAAAACTACTACAGTTTTATTAACCCAAAAGGGGGAATATCTTATCGCTTTGCGGATTATAACGAGATTTACGGATCGTTGGGTATATCCAACAGAGAACCTTTGCGGGCCGATCTTAAAGAATCTCTCAAAGAAGGAGGAATCCCTATCAAATCCGAAAGGTTGTATGACTATGAGCTGGGCTACAAATATGCTAATGCGACAATAGCTTTCAGTACCAATCTTTATTACATGAATTATAAAGACCAATTGGTGCAGACCGGAAAGTTGAACGACGTTGGTTATAAGTTGCAAGAAAATGTACCCGACAGCTATCGTACCGGGATAGAACTGGCATTGTCTTATACACCAAACTATTGGCTACAGCTAGCCGGAAACTTAACTCTGAGCCGTAACAAGATAAAGAATCATACTGTTTACTACGCTTACTATGATAATCAAACAGACTGGAATAGCTTAGGGCAGATCTCAGAAACATTCAAATCTATCGACATTTCATTTTCACCAAATACTGTGGGCAGCTTTACAGTTACATTCAAGCCATTCGAAAAAAAAGATATAAGCTTCTCTTTCATCAACAAGTACGTTGGCAGAATGTATTATGACAATACCTCAAACCCTGATAACCGTTTGTCAGACTATTTCATCACAGACTTTGCTGCATCATACACCTTGGATGCGAAGAAAGTAGGGAAATTTGACTTCCAGTTTTTTATAAATAATCTGACAAATGTAATGTATAATGCAAATGCATGGGTGGATACATATAAGTTTGCAGATGGAACAGAACAAGTTTATAAAGGGTTATTCCCTCAGGCAGGTGCTAACGTGATGGGCAAGATAAGATATCGGTTTTGATATATTTTGATTTACTTTGTGGGATGCAGTAAAACATCCCACAATTTTATATACAACAATGATTGAATATTTTATAGAGAACAATTGGGTCAGTATAGTAGGAGCAATTATCGGCCTTATTTTCCTTTACTTAGAATACAAAGCCAATGTATGGATGTGGGCTGCAAGTATCGTCATGGCAGCTTTTTATATCTATATATTCTATAGTACGCAGCTATATGCCAGCATGGGTATATACATTTATTTCTTCGGGGCATCTATATATGGCTGGCTGGTATGGATATTCCGCAACAGGAATACAGAAACAGGAGATGAGATCATCTCTCACGCCGCCAAACGTTACACCGTGCCTATAATAATCGGAGTAGCTCTTATAGCCATATTTATTTATGGTATCCTTGTTTCGTTTAGTGACAACAACATATATATCACGATCGGAGACTCTCTCACTACCTCCCTCAACATTGTAGCACTGTGGATGATCTCCCGAAAGTGGGTAGAACAATGGCTGTTGGTAATTCCCGCAAATTTAATTTCAAGCATTTTACTCTTTGCTCAACATGATATTATGTCGGGCTGTTTATTTTTTATCTTTTTCGTTGTCTCTATAATGGGATATTACAAGTGGAAAAGATTAGCATTAGCTTCGTGATATAGTCTTGTTATTGTCATAAAACAGAGATATGTAACACAAAAGATATAAAAAATGTTATCTTTGCATCAATGGTGATAACAGTTAGAGCAAACAATTCTACAAGATAATTACATGAAAATCTTCCAGGTTATTACGGTTTCTGAATATGGCGGCGCCCAGACTATAGTTGCAGACCTGGTAAAAAAATTCAGTTCTGAACACGAACTCTTTCTCTTATATGGAGGTAATGGCGAAGCCTGGAGTAATTTGGGGGATAATTTCACTCGCATTAAGCTAAACAATCATTGTAAAGAGGTTTCAATAAAAGATATAATGCTTTTATTGAAATTATTCTATTATCGCCTCAAGTACAAACCCGATGTTGTGCATCTGCACTCTTCCAAGATGGGAGCGATAGGGCGATTAGTCTTCGCTCGTAAAACAATTGTATATACTGTACATGGATTTGATTCGATAAGAACGGCTTTCCGAAAATTTTTGGTTATCGAAAAACTGTTGAAAAAGAAAGCATTCCGCATCATTGGAGTAAGTCAATACGATGTGGATATGATGAAGGAAGAAAATATCTATAAAAACGTAGAAAGAATATACAATGGCGTTGCTGATCACTATCTGACAAACAAAATTGAACAAGATACTCTGACTGAAAAATTAGAGAGTATAAAAAAAGATTATCCCAAAACAATCATGTGCATTTCACGAATATCGAAACAAAAGAAATTCGATTTATTCCTTGATATAGCACATGAAATGCCTCAATATGCCTTTGTGTGGATTGGTAACAAAGAGGAAATAGAGGGATTGCCGGCAAATGTATTTTGTTTGGGTGAAATGCATTCTGCTTTTACTTATTTGAGATACGCTGATGTTTTTATATTACCATCCAACTACGAGGGTTTGCCAATGTCGATACTTGAAGCTCTGGCATTCAAAGTTCCGGTAGTTGCATCTGCTGTAGGGGGTATTACAGAAGTATTGGACGGGAAGAATGGTTTTGCGGTAGAGAATAAAGCCTCTATCTTTGAAGAAAAAATACAATATATTTTATCTGACGAAAACATTCAGAAGAGTATGTCTGAGTGTGCAAGACAATCATATCTTGCAAATTTTACGATAGAGAAAATGGTAGACAGCTATGGCGCTGTCTTTAACACAATAGTAGCAAATAAAAAATGAGCCAACCTTTAGTCTCTGTATTAATACCCTGCTATAATGTAGAACGGTATGTGGAAGAATCGATCAACTCGATCCTAAACCAAACATACCGCAACCTAGAGATCATAGCCATAAACGACTGTTCTACAGACAGAACAGGGGGATTATTACAGGCAATGGCAGCGAAAGATTCTCGGATAAGTGTTTTCACCAATGAGAAGAATCTCAAGTTAATACAAACATTGAACAAAGGTATCTTGCTGTGCAAAGGCGATTATATAGCACGTATGGATGCTGACGATATCTCGTTGCCTACTCGCATCGAGAAGGAGGTCGCATTCTTGGAGAAACATACCGATCATGATATAGTAAGTACACAGTTTTACGCCTTCCGATCAGAAAATCCGAGTAAAAAAGATCTGAACCACAGCCCGACACACGATCGTGAGCTACGAGGATATATGCTTTTTCGGTCGGGAATATGCCATCCGGCGGTAATGATTCGTAAGAGGGTATTTAGCGAACTGGGATTAAAATTTGAACCGGAGTATTTACATGTCGAAGACTATGCATTGTGGTCTGAAGCTATGTACAAAACAAAGTTGGGAAATCTGAGTGAGCCTTTGTTGCTGTATCGTGTGCATAAGCAACAGGTATCTTCCTTGCACGAAGAACTGCAAACAGAGAACAAGAAGAAGGTGTTTAAAATCCATTGCAAACATTTGGACTTGCCTACCGATGATGACTTTATAAATATCTATACTTCTGTAGCAGAATGTGTTCCTTTACAATCATCTTTCGATTATCTTGACAAGTGTGAGGCATTTATGGTTTCCTTACTCAAACTGAATAAAGACAAAGACTTCTGTGACGAAAATTATCTGGTGAAGCTTCTTTCTCTTACATGGTTACGTCTGTGTGCAAATTCTCGTTTAGGCCTGAAAGTAATAAAGACGATGAAAGCCTCATCTTTGTACGATGAAAGAAATTATACATCAAGAGATTTGGCTATTTTTTATACAAAGTGTACTTTTAGACTCAGATATAAAAAGTCCCTTATTTACAAACTAGTATTTAGATAAAGTGTATGCCTAAATTGAAACAGGTATTACCAATGTTGGTTCCTTTATTGGTAACGTTCTATTATATTTATCCACAGGCTTTGGATGTACGAGGCTCATCTTTCATTTCTCTATCGGGTTTGATCGGACTAGCTATCTATGCCTATCATCGTTTCCCATTTCGGGAAGTTGTATATGTGATGGTTGCCACTTTTGCTTTATTTCTGATTTTTTACACTTCGGTATGGTACAATGGAGTAGATGACGAAGGATTTAGCTTCGACTATGTAAAGAGTAGGATTGCCTGGTTCTTTACAGCATATATTATTATGTTACTTATATTTAAGATACATAAAAAACCTACCCTCAATACAGTTCTCTTATACATCATCGGAGCCATCGCATTACAGTCTCTTTGCGCATTTTTGATGTACATAAGCGATCCTGTTAAAGAATTCCTCATATCTTTACAGATGGAAGGCGGAGAGTACACTGAAGAAATCATGGAGGAAGCCGAAGGGCAACGCCTGTTGGGATATGGCATCGGGTTCTTTGGGGCGGGAGCAATCAGTGGTATTGCCCTTATCTTACTTTCCTATCTCTTTATGAGAATGAAACTGACGACGAAAGAGTTTATTATACTGGCTACATTGTACGTATTCATTTTTTATATCGGTCTGTTTATGGCTCGTACAACGATTGTAGGTATGGCGGTGGGGTTTGCTCTTATTGCGGTATTATATTTGTGGGACAACAGGGCCGTGAAGAAACAAGCGAAAACTTTTTTCATAGCAGCAGCATTCCTCATGGTCGCCGGATATACTTTTGCGATGTTTTACTTTTCGAGCTTTGCTGACTGGGCTTTCGAATTATTTACAAACCTCTTTGTACACGGACGATTAGAAACGAATTCTTCCAGTGGATTATCTCAAATGTTTTTGATACCGACAAAATTCTCAGAACTGATTATAGGAGAAGGGACAGCTACGTTTTTTGGTACCGATGTGGGATATAGCCGACTTTTATTCTTCTCGGGAATAATAGGTACTCTGGGATTTTTCGTATATCAGCTATATATCATAAAACTCAGCTTAACAAAAGACTGGGGTGTTAATATGGTTGCCATATCGATGTTTGTATATACCTTGGCGCTGAATGTAAAAGGACTTATCGACTTAAATCTCATATTATACATCATATTCTTCTATTTTATGTTCTATAAATATTACGTATATATGCCTAAGCTATATACGAAGAGTAAAATAAAAATGAAGCAAAGAGGTATAAGCAAAGAGGTATAAGCAATAAGATATAAAGAAGCAGTAATAGCAAAAACAGAAAAATGAAAGAATGTATTATATTAGCCGGAGGGCTGGGCACCCGTTTACAATCAGTAGTAAGTGATGTTCCGAAATGCATGGCCGAAGTAGCCGAAAAACCATTTTTGAATTACTTGTTCGACTATGCAAAAAATCAGCAATTCGATCATCTGATTCTTTCATTGGGTTATAAATCGGAATTTGTACTACAGTGGCTCGATTGCAAGTCATTCCCTTCCAAGATATCCTATGTTGTAGAAGACTCACCCTTAGGAACAGGCGGGGCAATCAAGTTGGCATTCGACAAAGTGGAAACAGATAAAGCTTTTATCTTCAACGGAGATACCTTCTTTGATGTAGACACTACTCTGCTAACTGAGTTTCATAAAGAAAAGAATGCGATGATATCCTTAGCATTGAAACCTATGACAGATTTCGACCGTTATGGTTCTGTCGATCTGAATGAAGAAGGACGCATCATCCGCTTTAACGAGAAACAGCATTGTGCAAAGGGATTAATCAATGGAGGAGTATACGTAATAAACAAAAACCTGTTCTCAACACTTAGCCTCCCTGAAATATTTTCCTTCGAAAAAGATGTGATGGAAAAGCACATCAACGATATTCCATTCTACGGATGTGTGCAAGATGGTTATTTTATCGACATAGGGATTCCTTCCGACTTTGCGAAGGCGAACCAAGATTTTAAGAACTTGTAAAATTAAGATGGACAAACAAAATTTAGACAAATACAAGTATTTATTTCTTGATAGAGATGGCGTTATTAATGTAGAGCGCCCCAACGATTATGTCAAGAATATATCTGAATTTGTATTTATAGACAAAACTTTACAGGCTATCAAAATGTTATCTTCTAGATTCGAACGTATTTTCATTGTCACCAATCAGCGTGGAGTTGCCCGTGGTAAGATGAGCATATCCGACTTAGAAGAAGTGCATAGCTATATGCTATCTCAGATAGAAGCTTCGGGCGGACATATAGATCGAATATATTATTGTACCGATCTGACATCTGACTCTATAAATAGAAAACCCAACGTGGGAATGGCATTTAAAGCACTCGCTGATTTTCCCGAAACAGAGTTCGAAAAATCAATTATGGTAGGCAATAGCATGTCAGACATTGAATTCGGTAACAAACTGGGAATGTATACAATACTAGTCGGTGATAAATATCTCGAAGATCATAAAATATACAAGAACATTAACGCACATTACAAAAATCTATATAAGTTTGCAGATAGTCTGCTCAAGATATTTTAAAATATCAAGTCATGATAATAAGAAGTAAAGCCCCATTCCGATTAGGATTAGCAGGTGGAGGAACCGATGTATCTCCATACTCGGATTTGTATGGAGGATGCATATTGAATGCAACTATAAATCTGTATGCATTCGCAAATATTGAACCTCGCACCGACAGCAAAATTGTATTCCGTATTCCACAAACAAATGAGGAATATATTTTCGATTCTGCTCTAGAACTACCTATCGCCAACGATAAAGCCGACTTGATGAAAGGCATATACAACAGGGTAATTAAAGACTTTATAAAAAAGCCTTTATCTTTTACACTGACCTGCGCTCTCGAAGTTCCTTTTGGCTCGGGACTAGGAACGTCCTCTACCCTAGCCATTGCTATATTGGGTGCATATACCGAATGGCTCTCTTTGCCTTTGGGCGATTATGATCTGGCATATCTGGCATATCAGATAGAGCGGATAGACCTAAAGCAAGCGGGAGGAAAACAAGATCAGTATGCCGCAGCATTCGGAGGGTTTAACTTTATGGAATTCTATGCAGATGACAAAGTGATTGTAAACCCTCTACGCATTCGCAACGAAATAATCAATGAGCTATCTAACAACTTGTTGCTTTGCTACACCAACTCGAGTAGAAATTCGGGAGATATCATCGAAAAGCAACAAAAGAATGTTAAAGATCATCAAGAAAGGTCAATAGAAGCAATGCATCAGATAAAAAAACAGTCTTATGAAATAAAGGAAGCTATTCTGAAAAATAATCTGGACGAAATAGGAGATGTTTTACATCGGGGATGGACCTACAAACGAGACATGGCGGACGGAATTTCAACCCCACTATTCGAAGAACTATACAATACAGCCATATCCGCAGGAGCCACAGGAGGCAAAATATCGGGGGCCGGAGGTGGAGGATATGTGTTTTTCTATTGTCCGGGCAATACACGTTTTTCCGTAGCTAAAGCTTTACAAGGATTGGACGCGCAGATACAACCATACACCTTTACAAAAAAGGGATTAGAAACCTGGTATACTAAATAAAACTAGATGAAAGTAGCAATTCTGATACGTGTATACGATCGAGTTGAAGATTTGAAACATAATCTTCAGATCATATCTGATACATGGAAAGAAAATGATTATTATACAATTGTTGTCAGCAATGGCAAGAACAATGGTTATGAAATCACTCACGATTCGTTACCGCTCATCGACAAGCTCGTAATACTGGAGGAGAACGCAGGACACAGGCGAGGCAATTCGCAATTACTAATGGAAGGTATTAAATATATTCCATCAGACTGCAAATACACACTTATCCTCGAAGCTGACACATGGATGTATGGTGATCGTATTATCTCTAAATATACAAGCTTGCTTGACAAATCTGATTTTGCAGTTTGGGCCAGTGCCGACTGGTATGACAAATACTATGCCTTAGCGACAGATTTTGCAATTATCAAAACACAATATATTATAAAGAACCCGGGGATCTTTGATTTTGAACTTTTTCCCGAGTGCCATATCTCCAACTTCTTGAAGGATACAAATGCTGGTTATCTCTGGATAAAGGAAAATATGCCGGTGCATGTTCCCAGTTATGTGAAATACAAATACCCTTATATACCAAACATCAAAGAGGGACGTTTTTATGTCTTTCCCAAATCAAAAACAGTTACGCATCATATTGAGTATCTGAAAGGTGGGATGGAGCAAAAAAAACGCTATTTTAATATCATTGCCGACTACAATTATTTCACAGATATAAAAAGTAGTAACAAAAGCTGGAACAGGTTCAAAATGAAATTTTGGATTGGATTGAGTAAATTATTAGTGAAGAGAAGTTGGTATAGTGGCAAAACCTATAAAGATATAGAACAGCAGAATACTTAATATATGATATTCTCTACATACAGTTTTGTATTTATTTATCTACCGCTAGTACTCTTGCTATACTTCGGGATGGCACGTTATGTAAGCCGCAGATTTCAGCAAATATTCTTGATCGTAGCATCACTGATATTTTATGGAGCTATATTTTTTCAGGGATTCGGACATCTCTGGTATATCGCATTGATTATGTCTTCCGTGATAGTCAACTATTCTGTTGCAACCGGCGTGCAGAATATAGCGAAGCCTCCTACACGTAAAATAGTATTTACCATAGGTGTTATATTCAATGTTGTGCTTTTAGGCTATTATAAATATTCCAATTTCTTTTTAGACAATATAAACCATATTTTCGGAACGGAATTTATACTCAAACAGATTATAATACCCTTAGGTATAAGCTTTTTTACATTTCAGCAAATAGTATTTCTGATAAATATATGGAAAAAAGAAAAACGTGTTCCGAATTTTATAGATTACACACAGTTTGTCATCTTTTACCCGTATGTCGTGATGGGACCTATTGTTTTCCTAAAGGATACACTACCCCAGTATCTGGATGAAAAAAATCGCTTTTTCAATACAAAGAACTTCTCAGCCGGACTTTTCATCTTTGTGATCGGTCTTTTCAAGAAAGCAGTAATAGCCGATACGCTCGACAATTTTGTATTTTACTCATACCTATCGCCCGAAAAGCTTGGTTTTGCAACCTCGTGGCTAAGCGCCCTGTCTTATTCGTTTCAGATATATTTCGACTTTAGCGGATATTCCGATATGGCAATAGGATTGGCCAAGATGATGAATATCAACCTTCCGGTCAACTTCTATTCTCCGTACAAATCTGTGAGTATAACTGAGTTTTGGAAGCGGTGGCACATCACATTAGGTCGGTCTCTGGCCGTACTTATATATTATCCGCTGGGAGGAAATCGCAAAGGTATTGCACGTACATGCATCAATCTGTTTGCCGTATTTTTTGTCAGTGGTATTTGGCATGGGGCAGCTTGGACTTTCGTCGTATGGGGCATTGCACACGGAGTAGTACGCATATTTGAAAAGTTATTCATGAAGTATCTGGAGAAGATACCCAACCTCATACGGATATTCTTCACATTTATGTTTGTAAATGCAGCATGGGTACTATTCCGTTCGCCGACATTCGACATAGCGCTGACCATTCTTAAAAATATGTTCGTTCCTGAGAGTTTCAGCTTTAGTGGTATAGCCCACATGGCTTACAACACCAGTATAACATATCCCGACTCTATGGCTGTGATATATGTATTGGCTATCCTGTCTATTTTGACTACATTGGTGTTTTTATATCCTAAGAACAGTATAGATAAGTACAATGAATTCAAACCAACGGTAAAAAATGCGATGGTTATTGCCTTGCTGTTCACGGTATCGGTAATTCACTTTTCGAGGGTAGGTGCGTTTATTTATTTCAACTTCTAGCCTATGAATAAGAAAGAAAATAAAAACTCATTCAAAAAATTCCTTAGCGTATTTGCAATAGCTTCTATTGTAATGCTGCTAGGCGTGGGCTGTCTTACTTATATTGTTGATCCATTTTTCCAGTTCAGAGTCAATGAAGATGGACGCTATTTTCTGAGTCCATGGCTGCAAAATGGAGGACTCGCACGCAACTACGACTATAATACTGTTGTACTTGGATCATCGATGGTGCAGAATTATGATATATCTATTCTCAAAAAGAATAATCCTTCTGTTAAGCCTGTTAAGCTATCAAGCGGAGGAATGAACAACGAAGAAATGAAATATCTATACTCGTTAGTCAAAAAAGATAGCGTAAGATCTTTCATTATAAACTTTGACATTCCGCAGTTTAATCTCGGCTTTGAAGAAGTCCGTTATCCGCGATTCCTATACGAAGACAAACCTATCAATAAGCTACAATATCTATATGGATATGAAGCATGCATACGCTTCTTACCCATCGACCTGATACTACCTCTATATCTGAAAAGTAAGGAACAGATACCCGTAGAGTATATGATGAAAACAGAAATAGATCAAATAGGGAACAACAGTTATTTGAACTATTACAATGCCGATCATGTAAAGAATCTTTACTTAAGTGGACAAACAGTATCAATACAGCGACTGGATGGAATGAAGGAACGCATGCACAGTAAACTTGCTTCATTACTGGAAAATATAGCTATAGGCGATCATAAAGATATTCAGTATACAATTGTTTTGTCTCCATACTCGGCTCTATACTGGTATCATACCAAAGAAAGTGGGTATTACGACCAGTTCATCGATTTCATATATCACCTGCAACAGTCTTTAAAGGCATACAACAATGCCCGAGTGATGTTCTTTTTCAACATGAATGAAATTACCGATCTGAATAACTATTCGGACGTTACACACTTCTCTCCGGCATTGACAGACAAAGTACTCGAAAATATTTATAATCCGGAATATGAACTTAACTCATCCAATATCGATGATAAGATACACCAACTGGATAGTTTAGTGAATATATTTGTAGAACAAAATAAAGATTGGTTACCTAAAAATTGACATAATATGTTTGTAGTTAACGGAAGATACTTGACACAAAAAGCAACAGGCGTACATCGATATGCTTTCGAGATATGTAACAAACTTCATGAAATGGGTGTCGATTTTCATGTAGCTGTACCGAATGAAATCCATCCGGATTATAAGTTCAGTTTCAAGGTGGTGAAATGTGGTTCGTTCAACACACATCTCTGGGAGCAGATATCCCTACCCCGCTATCTGAAGCGTATTGACAGCCCATTACTGATAAGCTTTACAGGCTGTGGCCCACTAAATTATAGCAATCAAATCATGACCATCCACGACGTATCGCATGAGCGTTACCCCGAATGGTTCTCTAAAAATTATTACCGCTTCTATCATTACATGATGCCTCGCATCGGTAAAAAAGCACATGCAGTATTTACCGTAAGTGAATTTTCGAAGAAAGAAATAGTGGATACTCTGGGTATAAATGCCGAAAAGATACATGTAGTACATAGCAACGTACCGTTTCATAATAAGCCAAGTAAGGAGGAAGTATTGAGTTTCACACGCAATCCCGAAGCGGAGAAATATATTCTGGCAGTATCATCGATGGATCCCCGCAAAAACTTTATACGACTTGTAGAAGCTTTTGACAAAATAAAAGACAAGTCGGTGAAACTATATATTATAGGTATGTCGTTCAAAGCATTCAATACGCCTGATCTGCAAAAGCTGATCGGGGAAAATGTCCATCTTCCGGGCTATATACCCGATGAGAAATTACAGACCATGTATCAGAATGCTTTATTATCTGTATACCCCTCGCTATACGAAGGTTTTGGCTTGCCGCCACTAGAATCGATGACATACGGCTGTCCGGCTATCAATTCAGATATACCTGCCTTACGCGAGGTTAGCCAAGATGCGGCATTATACGTAGATCCTTACAATGTAGACGATATTACTCAAAAGATAGAACAGTTGCTGGTTGATGAGCCGCTACGAAAAGAATTACAAGAAAAGGGCTTGCAACAAATAAAAAAATATTCGTGGGACAAGTCAGCCAAGCAAGTTTACGAGTTGGCTCAATTATTTATGTAAATTTTTGATTTGACTCTCTGATTTTATCCTTTACTATTTGTACCAGAGATACAACAAGAAGAATAAGAGAGGCAGCAAAACAAGCGAATCCAAGTACTTTATCCGAATCAAAATTTAGAATGCCTACTGATGTTAATAATAAAGCAGTAGGAATCAATGCGTATGACATTGTAAAAGGCCTGGAAGTTTTCATTATTGGTATTATTTGTGCTTATTTACTTATTAGATGCATAAAAAGCCAGAAAGATGCAAAAATACAGATTATTTAAACAAATTTAACAAGAATTACATCTCGTAAATTATGCTATAGTCTCCAAACAGGTCATTATTATTATAAATAAAACAAATTACGAAAGAAATAGTTCACCTGTGGATCGGGCATTCAAGACATTCGCAAATAAAATTATTCTACAATAAGCTACCATGCCATTCTTTTATCCGCTTTTTTAGAATGTTATCAATACTAAAAACATACCGACAAGAGCCAGACAAAAGAAAATTCAGAGATTTTGGTTCTTTCTATAAAAAGACTATATTTATAAGAACAGAGTGTATCTATAGCTTTATGCTATATCAACCTTAAATACGTATAATATAGGTCAATAAATAAAATCGGATATGTTCATATAGTAATTACAGATTTTGCTTTTTGATTAAAAAGCTCTTGCTTTTACTTTGAAAATACCTTTATTTAACCTACTTTTGCAGGGTAATAGAAAAAAGCGATTACGCATGTTTTTTTTCTATCATAGTCAACGATCAATACATCTAAAATTAACTATTCTAAATAACTAAAAACAGATTTGATTTATGAGTTGGTTACTTAAATCTTCTATTGGCAAGAAGTTGATCATGAGTATCTCAGGTATCGCTCTTGTCTTATTCTTGCTGTTTCACGCGGCGATGAATGTAACGGCGGTGTTTTCGGAAGAGGCCTACAACACCATTTGTGCCCTTCTTGGTGCTAACTGGTATGCTGTGGCAGGTACTGCCGTCTTAGGAGGCCTCGTTGCAGTTCACTTCATTTATGCACTTATCTTAACCCTACAAAATCGCAAAGCTCGCGGTAATGATCGTTATGCAGTAAATGTACGCCCTAAAAACGTGCAATGGGCATCTCAGAACATGTTTGTTTTGGGAGTAATCGTAATTGGATTCCTAGTACTACATTTCAGCCAGTTCTGGTATAAAATGATGTTTGCCGAACTAATGGGACATCATCATGTAGAATTAGGCGATACTACAGTATCTCCACAAGATGGAGCTGCTTTCATCAAATACTATTTCAGCCAAGCATGGGTTGTTGTAGCATATTTGGTATGGTATGTAGCATTATGGTTTCACCTATCTCACGGATTTTGGAGTGCTGTTCATACCATCGGATGGAACAATCGCGTATGGATGAATCGCTGGAAAGTAATTGGACAAGTAGTTGCTACTATTATTTGTCTTGCGTTTGCATTTGTAACTATTTACTTCTACGCAAGAGCTACTTTTTGCCCATTTGTTTAGGCACTGATTATTTTTGTTAATTGATTAAAAGAAAAACAGATATGAGTACTATACTAGATCCAAAAAAAGATTCAAAAATACCTGATGGGCCATTAGCAGACAAGTGGACCAACTATAAAGACCACCAGAAACTGGTGAACCCTGCTAACAAACGTCGCCTTGACGTTATTATCGTGGGTACAGGTCTTGCAGGAGCTTCAGCAGCAGCATCACTTGGTGAGATGGGCTTCAATGTACTGAACTTCTGTATCCAAGACTCTCCTCGCCGTGCACACTCTATCGCAGCACAGGGAGGTATAAATGCAGCAAAAAATTATCAAAACGACGGCGACTCTGTATACCGTCTATTCTATGATACAATCAAAGGTGGTGACTACCGTGCTCGCGAGGCGAATGTATATCGTCTTGCTGAAGTATCGAATAGCATCATCGACCAATGCGTAGCCCAGGGAGTTCCTTTTGCTCGCGAATACGGCGGCTTACTTGACAACCGTTCATTCGGTGGAGCTCAGGTATCTCGTACTTTTTATGCTAAAGGACAAACCGGACAGCAATTGTTATTAGGTGCATACTCGGCTCTAAGCCGTCAGGTGCAAAAGGGAAGCGTGAAGCTTTATACCCGCTACGAAATGGTCGACGTTGTTATGATCGATGGCCGTGCACGTGGTATTATTGCACGCAACCTTGTAACAGGTAAACTAGAACGTTTTGCGGCACATGCTGTAGTAATAGCAACAGGTGGATACGGAAATGCATTTTTCCTTTCTACCAACGCAATGGGTTCTAACGGATCGGCAGCTATCCAAGCATACAAAAAGGGAGCATACTTCGCAAATCCTTGTTATGCTCAAATTCACCCAACATGTATTCCTGTTCATGGAGAGTTCCAATCGAAATTGACATTGATGTCAGAATCTCTTCGTAATGACGGACGTATATGGGTGCCTAAGAAAAAAGAAGATGCCGAAGCAATCCGTACAGGCAAATTGAAACCTACTCAGATTGCAGAAGAAGACAGAGACTATTATTTGGAAAGACGTTATCCTGCTTTCGGTAACCTTGTACCACGCGACGTTGCATCTCGTGCAGCAAAAGAAAGATGTGATGCAGGATATGGAGTAGGATCTACAGGTCTTGCCGTATATCTTGACTTTAGCGATGCTATCAAACGTCTTGGCCGCAACGTAGTTGAAGCTAAATACGGTAACTTGTTCCAGATGTATGACAAAATCGTTGACGAAAACCCATACGAAACACCGATGATGATTTATCCGGCTATCCACTATACAATGGGTGGTATCTGGGTTGATTATGAATTGATGACTTCTATCAAAGGGTTGTTTGCACTGGGAGAAGCTAACTTCTCTGATCACGGAGCAAACCGTCTTGGTGCATCAGCATTGATGCAGGGACTAGCCGATGGTTATTTCGTATTACCATATACTATTCAGAATTATCTTGCCGATCAGATTACTGTACCTCGTTTCAGCACAGACCTTCCTGAATTTGCGGAAGTAGAAAATGAAATCAAAGAGAAGATAGCTAAACTTATGGCTATAAAAGGAAAACGTTCTGTTGACTCTATTCACAAGCAATTGGGTCTTATCATGTGGGATTTTGTAGGTATGGCACGTACAAAAGAATCTCTTGAGAAAGCAATCGAAGAACTGAAAGCTGTCAAAAAAGAATTCTGGTCGAATGTTCTTATACCGGGCGAAGCCAATGACCTGAATACAGAGTTGGAAAAAGCTCTACGCTTGGCAGACTTCATCGAAATCGGTTTATTAATGGCTTATGACGGATTGAATCGTAACGAATCGTGTGGTGGTCACTTCCGTGAAGAATACCAAACTCCTGAAGGGGAAGCGATGCGCGACGATGAAAATTACTCTTATGTTGCATGTTGGAAATATCAGGGCGAAGATTCAGCTCCTGAGCTTGTAAAAGAGCCACTAGACTATGAGTTTATAGTAAGACAACAACGTAATTACAAGGCATAAAATAAACGACAATGGAAAAACTAATAAATATAACATTAAAAGTTTGGCGTCAAAGAGGCCCACAAGTAAAAGGGGCTTTTGAGACATATTCACTTGATGGTATTTCAGTAGACAGTTCATTTCTTGAGATGCTTGATATTCTGAATGAAACCCTTATAAACCAAGGAAAAGAGCCGGTAGTATTTGACCACGACTGTCGTGAAGGTATTTGCGGTATGTGTAGTCTTTACGTAAACGGACATCCACACGGACCGGATGAAGACATTACAACTTGCCAGTTGCACATGCGTAAATTTAAAGATGGCGAAACTATCACTATCGAGCCATGGCGTTCGGCAGGATTCCCTGTTATTCGCGACTTGATGGTAGATCGTAATGCTTTCGATAAAATCATTCAAGCTGGTGGATATGTAAGTGTAAATACCGGAGGTATACCTGATGCTAATGCTATTCCTATCCCTAAAGTAGATGCTGATGAAGCAATGGATTCGGCTTCTTGTATCGGATGTGGAGCTTGTGTTGCTGCTTGTAAGAACGGTTCGGCTATGCTTTTCCTTTCGGCGAAAGTGAGCCAGTTGGCACTTCTTCCTCAAGGACGTGTAGAAGGAGCTCGCCGTGCTAAAGCAATGGTGGCTAAAATGGACGAACTAGGATTCGGAAACTGTACCAATACAGGTGCATGTGAAGTAGAATGTCCTAAGAACATTTCTATTAGCAATATTGCTCGTCTTAACCGCGAATTCTTATCAGCTAAATTTAAAGACTAATAATCTTTATAAATATATGGAAAGCGACTGCCTCATGGTAGTCGCTTTTTTTGTAATATTGTATGATATAAGTACAAAAAATTATTGTCATCTTTTTGTCATCCTGACAAAGGAAGAATCTCATTACAATAAATAGACAGGATGTTTCGTCACCTCAGATAAGAATATAAAAAGATTCAAATAATATTTACTTATTTATTAAATAGTTGATAAAAATAATGACGGCTTTGTTATCTTACAAGAAACTCTGTGTTACTCTTTTTACTCTGTGGTTAAAAAAGATGGAGAAGAGCGAATGCGATAATAGCTCCTTGTTATACATTAAAGTAAATATAACAAAGAATAAATTATACGACATAGCAGTAAATGGAGAAGCATAAAATTATATCTTTATAATAAAAAAATATGTCTCTAAAATATGCAGTAATAGGAACGGGAGCTATAGGCGGATATTATGGCTGAAGCTTAGCTCACTCTGGAAATGAAGTTCACTTTTTGCTTCATTCAGATTATGACTATGTAAAGAAACATGGGCTAAAGGTTGATTCCATTAACGGAAACTTTCATTTATCGGATGTTCCAGCTTATAGCAATACGAAAGACATGCCTGCATGTGATGTTGTTTTGGTTGCGTTGAAATCAACAAACAATAACCTCTTAGAAGAGCTACTCCCTCCCCTCTTACATCAAGACACAATAGTAATATTGATACAAAATGGATTGGGACTGGAAGCTGATCTACAAGAAACTTTTCCTGAATTACAAATTGCAGGAGGTTTGGCTTTTATTTGCTCCAGTAAGATAGGAAATGGTCATATAGCCCATTTTGACTATGGAAAACTCAATTTGGGATCTTACTCTTGTAGAGATTCAAGAGTATTGGAACAGGTATGTTCCGACTTCATACAAGCAAGAATAGAATCAAATATTCTGGAGCTTGAGTTAGCACGGTGGATGAAACTGGTTTGGAACATCCCGTATAATGGCATGACCGTTGTCTTAAATACAGAAACAGATATTCTGGTGGATCATCCGTCAACTGCACAGCTATTGAAAGAGATGATGCTCGACGTGATACGTGGTGCTAATCACGTAGGAAAGAGAAAATTTACCATACCAGAATCTTATGCGGATGAGATGCTGGTTATGACGCAACAAATGAGACCGTATTCACCAAGTATGAAACTTGATTTTGATGCTCATCGTCCTTTAGAAATCGACTATATCTATACACGACCGATAATAGAGGCACAGAAAGCAGGATACGAGATGACCCGGGTTTCTATGCTGGAAAAACAATTGAGGTTTATTCAGGATCAATATATAAAAAAATAAGCGGAAACTAAGTTTCCGCTTATTTTTCATGTTTTATATTTTATCTACGGATTTATCAAGAATAACACAGCACGGTTTTTATCATTTTCGAGCTGGAACGGCTGTAATCCATCACCTTTCCAGTTCACAGATATCCTATTCTTGGCAATACCATATTTTGTTTCCAAAGCTTTTGCCACCTCATTAGAACGTTGTTCTGACAGCTTCATATTTATTTTAGCAGTACCTGTTTTCTTATCTGCATATCCTGTTACAACAACAGTCGAACCGGGATGCTCGTTCAGATAATCCACAGCCAACTCAACCTTAGACCATTCGGATGCATCTATCACATATTTATTTATACGGAAAAAGACAGGATTAGGCAAAAAGAAAGGATCTTTTTTCACAGGTGCTACAACCGGGTCGGGATTTTTGATAGGTCTGGTCTCCGCCTCTATCGGAGGAGCATCTTTTACTGGTGCGCACAGTGATGGTATACTGTCAGGACAACCAAAATACTTTCTCCTATTGGTGGCAGCATTCGACAATACTACAGTTTGTCCCGGAGTATCTCCCCTCAATATTGTTACACGATCATCACTGATTAATTGTACAGCCGGATCATTCGACGTAGATGTGGTAGTTGCATTTTGAGCTTTTACAGGGAATACAAATAGCCCTAAAAGCATAAATGACAGTAGAAGTCTTAGTTTCATAATGATATACTTGGTGTTAAGGTAAATACCTATTTTGTTTGTATTAATTTACAAATTTAATATATTTCTTATACTATAGGAAATATTTTAAGAAAAGATTTATGAAATGTAAAAAATGAGATAAATACCCTCTCTTTTTTGAATAAAATGCTTGATATTAATTCTTTATTCCGGAATACTGTAAGCACCGACATACGACTTTCATTATCTTTGTAACTTAGTTCTTACTTATGGAGAAAAAGATTATAATTGAAATAAAAGGAGCGACTCCTCGCATTGATAGTTTAAGATTTAATCATCCCGTAAACTGGACGATTAAAGAAAACGAACACTGGGCGGTTATTGGTCCAAATGGCGGAGGAAAAACGCTCTTGGTAGATATATTGTTGGGGAAATATGCACTTAAAGAAGGTGAGATTGTTTGCACTAGCGAATCCGGGACAAATCGATCTGTATCATCTGTCGTAAAAAGTGTTGCCTTTAGGGATATATACAGCATTATTGATACACAGAACAGCTATTACCAACAACGGTGGAATAAGGGAGATGAGCAAGAAGTACCTCTAACAAAAGATTTGGTACAGAATGCCGATCAAACGTGGTTGAATACATTGGTAGAGTGGTTCAGGATAGAAGATCTGATGAATAAAGAGGTTAATCTTCTATCGAGTGGTGAGCTTCGTAAATTTTTGATTGTGCGCTCTCTTTTATCGAGACCTCGTATTTTGATACTCGACAACCCGTTTATCGGACTCGATACGTCATCCCGAAAAGTTTTGAATGATCTGCTCACCCGTTTATCCGAACTCGATAATCTACAGATTGTATTGATCTTATCCAACCCCAACGATATACCGGATATGGTTACCCATATTCTGCCGATAAAAGACAAACAGATATACGAACCGATGTCTCGCATGGCTTTTAAGGAAGATAAAGAGTTTGTAACTTCATTATTCCCCTCTGTCGGTATCGAAGGACTGGAGACACTCAAGCAAACATCTAATGACGGAGAGATCAAGGCTTATGAGAATGCCGCTATTCTAAAAAACATTCATATCCGATACGGACAACGAACAATATTAAAAGATCTGAATTGGGAAATCAAACGAGGAGAAAAGTGGGCTCTGCTTGGAGCCAATGGGGCGGGCAAATCAACCTTATTGAGCTTGATATGCGGTGATAATCCTCAAGCCTATGCGAATAACATAACGTTATTTGACCGTAAAAGGGGTACAGGAGAAAGCATCTGGGATATAAAAAAGCGGATTGGATACATATCTCCCGAGATGCATCTTTATTATCTAAAGAATGTGAGATGTCTCGATGTTGTCGGGTCAGGCTTTTTCGACACTATCGGTTTATACAGAAAATGCGACACAGGACAAGAGGTTGTGGCTCTAGAATGGATGAAGCTTTTCAGAGTGGAACATCTCAAAGATGTATCTTTTCTGAACGTGTCTTCTGGCGAGCAACGCCTGATATTGTTAGCCCGGGTGTTCGTAAAAAATCCCGATCTCCTTATACTCGACGAACCGCTGCATGGATTGGATATTATTAACAAAAGAAGAGTAAAAGAAATTCTTGAAAGGTATTGTGATTCAAACAAGTCGCTAATCTATGTCACTCATTATGAAAACGAAATCCCGAGCATAGTGGACAAGCGGAAAGTTTTGATAAAAAATGAATGAAAGTTATAAAGTAATTCTACTTTCCTATCCCTGCATTTATTTTGCAGAAATGTTGTAAAAAATTATTATTTTTGAAGCAGAAATAAATAAGCATAAATTAAAATGATATTCCGTTTTTTACTTTTATCAGATGAAGTTGAAGACTTCAAGCGTGAGATTCAAATAGATGCAGATAATACTTTTCTTGATCTGCATCAGGCAATTATTAAGTCGGTAGATTATAAAGACGGTGAGATGACTTCATTCTTTATCTGCTCTGACGACTGGGAAAAAGAACAAGAAATCACCCTTGTGGAAATGGATACAAGTTCGGACGAAGATTCGTATACAATGGAAGAATCTATCCTGAACGATTTTTTGGAAGATGAAAGACAAAAATTGATGTACGTATTTGATTATATGACAGAACGTGCATTCTTTATGGAACTACGAGAAATCATTACTGGAAAAAACCTCGAGCAAGCCGTATGCACTAAATCCACAGGAAACCCTCCTACTCAGTTTGTTGACTTCGAAACAATTGCTGCAAGTTCTACATCGTTGGATACGGGTGAGACTTTCTATGGCGACGAAGGATACGACATGGACGAACTGGATGCCGAAGGCTTTGACGGATTAGACGATGTTCAGTTGCCTAGCGACGAAGAATATTAATGAAACGCCTGATAGTACTGCTTGGCCCCACAGGAGTGGGGAAAACAGCACTAAGTCTGAACTTGGCTGAGCACTATCAGGCGTTTCATTAATATTCTTCGTCGCTAGGCAACTGAAC
>NZ_JAIXHZ010000161.1:0-12287 GCF_043392705.1 Dysgonomonas sp. Shenzhen-Wh21 | reverse complement strand
CCTTACATTCCAAATCTTTTACCAATTAATTTTAAAATATTTTTTGGCAGAACTACAAAAATAATACCTATATACCTTATATGCAAACTGTTGTTAAACATATTTTTTTTAAACCTTTTTTTGAAATTTGAGGGGGAAATGACACAAGAACTCAATCTGAGTCGACCAATCAAGCAAATAGAAAAAAAGTAAAACGATCAGAAAAATACCCGCTAAAGAAAAAACAAACTACAGAAATTCTACTTTGCCGATAGAGATAACAAGAACAAATAAAGATTTAGACATTGCTTTTTTGTTTTAGAAATCGATTTGCTAAATATTTCCGAACCGGCGTATCGTAAAATTTCAAGCAGATATAAGCTAAAGCAATACTTCCGACAAGAACTCCGGCTGCACCGGGTAATGATTCCTGGAATGTGAGATTCTCATTCTTCACCCAAGCATAATATAGATATATAAAAGGGTAATGAACCATATATAAGGGATAAGAAATATCTCCTAAGAATCGGCATACGCAAATTGTGTATTTATCGGTCGTTTGCCCCGAAGCTCCTAAATAGACAAGTAGCGGAAAAAACACAACGCAACACAGAGTGTCATATACTCCATTCATCCATAAATGTTCTGCTCCACCGATACGTGGCACAGCTAAAAGGGCAACGATAACAAAACTACACATCCAAAAGGCACCTTTTACATTCTTGGCTGGTTTAAAAATACGAGAAAGCAGCAAACCTGCAGAGAAAGAAAACAACAATCTGAACGATCCTCCCATAAATTCAGCTCCGGTTAATGAATATCCAACACATATATCCCCTAAAGGACCTAATATCGCAAATGCCGCCAAGCAACATCCGGTAACAAAAACAAGTAGAGCAAGAATCTTTGTCGAAAACCTGCGAATAAATAAAACATGAAGAATATTACCTATATATTCAAAGAATAAAGACCAACTAGGTCCATTGAGCGGAAACATTTCGCCCAAACCGCGCACCTCTGTTGCTGTAGTAGCAGGAATCAATAGTGCATTTAATAATGTAGCGATAAGCAAAGCAGCAACACTCACCTTGGATACATCCCACACTGAACAGTCTTGAAGGTAGAACATGATCGCACCTATAACGGCTCCCATTACAACCATTGGATGCAATCGTATAATTCGGCGTTTAATAAAATCTTTTGCTTTCATTGTTCCCCAACGACCATCATAAGCATAGCCTATAACAAAGCCTGACAGTATAAAGAAAAAATCGACAGCTAAATATCCGTGATTGATACGTTGGTCTAAATGGCTGGTGGCAAAAGCTTCAAATATATGAAAACATACAACCATGATAGCGGCGACTCCGCGCAGCCCATCCAGTATATTGTAATGTGGTTTTGTGTCTGCAAATGCAGCCATAGAGATTTGCGTTTTCAGCATAATTTAAGATTCTTATATTTTGGTGTATTCTGGCATTTCAAAAAATAAAACTTACAAAATAAGCAAATTTTACAGAGACTTTAATAATTAACTTATTGAAGGAATAATATTTTTGGGATAATAAAACATGTTTTATATTATAAAAATAGATTCCTTAGCTATGATATTATTTCATTATTTTTGTGCAAAATAACACTCAAAACCAGTTTTATGTCTTATAACCAATTAATAAACCCCAAAAGCATTGTCATAGTCGGCGCTTCTGATAACATTTTGAAACCGGGAGGGAGTGTTTTGCATAATATTATAAATGGAACATTCGAAAAAGAGCTATATATTGTAAATTCGAAAGGTGGTATCATACAAGGCATTAAAGCCTATACCAAGGTTGAAGATATCCCTCAAGCTGATCTTGCCATTATATCTATACCTGCCAACCAATGCATAGAGACTGTAGACTATTTGGCAAATAAAAAGGGAGTGAAAGCTTTTATTGTATTTTCGGCCGGATTTAGCGAAGAGTCTGAAGAGGGTGCTATCAGAGAAAAACAACTTATAGAAATCGTAAACAAAGCGGGAGCTATCATGATCGGCCCTAATTGTTCAGGTTTCTTTAATACGAATCATCAAAGCATTTTCACTCGTCCTATACCGAGCCTCGATACGAATGGAGTAGATATAATTTCCAGCTCGGGAGGAACAATTACTTATATCATTGAGTCTGCTATGCGTATTGGGCTGAGATTTAACTCAGCGTGGTCAATAGGAAATGCTGCTCAGATAGGAATTGAAGATATATTGGAATATTTAGATAAAGAATTTGATCCGGAAACCAGTCCGAAAATAAAACTTCTCTATTTAGAAAAAATTAGTAACCCCGATAGGTTTCTTCTTCATTCGTCTTCCCTCATCAATAAGGGGTGCAAAATAGCTGCCATAAAATCGGGCAGTTCCACATCCGGCAGTCGCGCAGCATCTTCTCATACGGGAGCAATAGCGAGTTCTGACTCAGCCGTTGAAGCCCTGTTCAGAAAAGCGGGAATTATACGTTGCTACTCGCGCGAAGAACTTGCGAACGTTGCAGCAGTATTGACATTAAAGAAAATAAACGGACGAAATCTGGCTATAATTACTCAAGCAGGTGGTCCTGCCGTAATATTAACAGACGCTCTATCAAAAGGGAATATTGATGTTCCAGAACTGGATAAAGACTTGGCTGCCGAACTAAAGAAGCATCTCCTTCCGGGAGCCGCAGTATCTAATCCTATAGATATTATAGGAACAGGAACAGGCGAACACATGGCTACATGTATCGATTTTTGCGAAACATACTTTAAAGAAATAAATGGTATAGCCGTTATATACGGAAACCCCGGAGTAAGCAATGTAGCCGAAGCCTATAATATGCTGGATAAAAAAATAAAGACCAGCAAACTACCGATATACCCGATATTGCCATCGGTGATAGCTGCGTCGGAAGAAATGGAAACCTTTGTAAAGAAAGGACATGTCAATTTTACAGATGAATATGCTTTGGCAAATGCTCTCTCTAAAGTTGTTTCCTGGACTCCTCCATCGGTAGGCAAAATAGAAGATATATCTGTTGACATACCCCGTATAAGAACTATTATCAGCAACTCTGCTGACGGATATATAGATAGTGAAACGGTTAGGCAATTGTTTGATGCCGCAGGTATTCCACAAGTACAAGAAATAGTGACAGCCAACAGAGATGAAGCTATCGTTTTTGCCGACAAAATCGGATACCCGATTGTTGCAAAGTGCGTAGGTCCTATTCATAAATCGGATGTAGGAGGGGTTGTATTGAATATACATTCAGCAAACCATTTATCAATCGAGTTTGACCGTTTGATGAAAATCACCGATGCCACAGCCGTCATGGTACAGCCGATGCTATCGGGGCAAGAACTATTTATCGGTGCAAAATATGAACCTACATACGGTCACATTGTTTTGTGTGGACTGGGTGGAATTTTTGTAGAAATACTGAAAGACGTAGCATCGGGTCTTGCACCCTTAAGTTTTGATGAAGCTTCTTCGATGGTACAATCGCTAAAAGCATATAAAATAATAAAGGGGACACGTGGACAAAAAGGCTTAAACGAAAAGTTATTTGTAGAAATCATTGTACGCTTATCGGTTATGCTCAGGTTTGCTCCGGAAATAAAAGAAATGGACATCAACCCGCTTTTGGCTAACGAAGAGAGAGTTATAGCCGTGGATGCAAGAATCAGAATAGAAAAATAGCATTGATTATTTATAGTGAAAAAGCAGTATCGGCAAAAGTATATCTTGGCTGGTATTGCTTTTTTTTGAAAAATCTTTTTATGAAGTACTTTATTATATTTCAGAAATATACTACCTTTATTGCCGACAAAATCTATAGGTATGAAAACGAAGAATTTTGAATAAATAGTAAATATAAAATATAAAGCCGGACATTTCGTTCTCGGCTTTTTTTATGTGCAACAGACAAATATCAAACGCTCAAAAATGAAAGAAGAAAAGAAAATTGTTTTAGGTATTTCAGAAAAGCCTAAACCCGCCCAATGGCTATTATTGAGTATCCAACATCTATTTGCCATGTTCGGAGCAACCGTACTTGTTCCTGCACTCACCGGAATGAGCCCTGCTGTAGCTCTTATCTCGAGTGGTATCGGTACATTGGTATTTATAGCCATCACAAAAGGCAAAGTCCCTTCTTATCTGGGATCATCATTTGCTTTTATCAATCCCATCATAGCTGTAAAAGCTTTGGAACTCGATCCTTCGTCGGGTGTAGGTATGGGAAGTTTCCTTGTGGGTAGTTTCCTTGTGGGGGTTACCTATTCGGTAGTTGCACTTATTATAAACAGAGCCGGTACACAGTGGCTGATGAAGTTGCTTCCTCCTGTGGTAGTAGGACCTGTGATTATGGTTATCGGACTTGGACTTGCCGCTACAGCCGTTAACATGGCTACTAACAATCCTGCAGGAGATTATGACCTTACTTATGTACTCATCGGTTTAGTAACTCTTACCATAACAATTCTTACGGCCATTTTCACTCGCGGATTTCTTAGTGTTATTCCTGTACTGGTAGGTATAATTGGCGGGTATGTATTTTCTATTATCTTAGGAGTTGTAGATGTGCAACACGTAGTTGAAGCAAACTGGATCGAAATGCCTTCTTTCTCCATCCCATTTGTTCATTATACACCTTCTTTCACATGGAGAGTATTCTTAATGATGGTTCCTGTTGCTATAGTTCCTATTGCTGAGCATATCGGGCATCAGCTTGTTTTGAGTAAAGTTGTTAGCAAAGACCTGATCAAAGACCCGGGACTAGATCGTTCTATGCTGGGTGATGGTGTAGCCACTATGATAGCTGCCACATTAGGAGGACCACCGAATACTACTTATGGAGAAAATATCGGAGTATTAGCGATAACTCGCGCTTTCAGTATTTATTTGTTTGTAGGTGCAGCAATCTTTGCTATTATGTTTGGTTTCTGTGGTAAGATATCCGCTTTGCTATCTACTATCCCTACTCCGGTAATGGGTGGAGTTTCTATCCTCTTGTTCGGTATAATAGCCTCCAGCGGGCTACGCATGCTTGTGGAAAACAAAGTAGACTTTAGCCGTAAGCGCAACCTTATTATATCTTCCGTTATCCTTGTTATTGGTATCGGGGGAGCAGCAATACATATCGGCAAAGTATTTTCGTTGGAAGGAATGGCGCTGGCTTCTATAATTGGGGTTGTACTTAATCAAGTATTGCCGGGCAAGCAGGTTGTAGATTTTGATGAAATGTTTAAAGAGTAATAAACAATTACATATATATAATAATAAAGGCTGCATTTTGCAGCCTTTATTATTATATATATGCTTAACGAAACTTATTCTTTATAATAAATATGTTTTACCCTGCTAGAAATAGACGTTAGTATCTCATAAGGGATTGTATTTATTTCTTTAGCCAAATCTACGACAGATGGATTTTCCCCAAAGATGACTACCGAGTCTCCTTCTTTCACATCTACTCCCGTAACATCGATCATTGATAAATCCATACAAATATTTCCAACAATAGGCACCATGTGTCCATTGACCAATACCTTACCAACTCCATTGCCAAACTGACGACTAAGCCCGTCGGCATATCCGATACGGATAGTTGCTATTGTGGCATCTTTATCGAAATGGCCTTTACGCCCATAACCAACAGTTTCTCCGGCCTTGATATATTTGATTTGTAGAATGGTGGTCTTCAAGGTACATACGTTACGTAGTCCGTTTAAACCACTTGCACTTACTCCATAAAGACTTATACCCAGCCTCACCATATCCATTTGCTCGTTGGGGAAACGTTCTATCCCTGCCGAATTAAGAATATGCTTCATCACCGGATAATGGCAACTCTCCTCTATTGCATGTGTTATTTTCTTAAAGGTTTTAATCTGATCTACTGTAAAATCATCGAAGTTCCAACTTTCACTTGCAGCTAAATGAGAGAAGACAGATTGGATACGTACTCCTGTTTGCGACTTAATACGCTCCATCAATTCAGGAATATCTTCTTCTGTAAATCCCAACCGATGCATCCCTGTATCTATTTTTATATGTATCGGATAATTTGTAATTCCCTGCAATTTGGCTTCCTTTATAAAAGCATCCAATATTCTGAAATTATACACTTCGGGTTCGAGTGCATACATCGCCAACTCTTCAAATCCCCCTACTTCGGAGTTGAGAACAATAATAGGAACTTTTATTCCTTGTTTCCTTAAGAATACGCCTTCTTCTGCAACTGCAACAGCCAGATAATCGCACTTATGATACTGCAATGTTTTTGCTACCTCTGTCGCTCCTGTACCATAACCATCGGCCTTAACCATACATACCATTTTGGTTTTAGGGTTCAGCCTTGATCTATAAAAGTTATAATTGTGAACGATTGCATCTAAATCTATATCGAGCACTGTTTCGTGCGTTTTCACCTCCAGTAGTTTATTTATACTCTCGAATGAGAAACTACGTGCCCCTTTCAGCAAAATAAACATATCATGGAAATCGCTCCATATATTCGAATGGATAAAATCATTGGTCGTATTGAAGAAATGCATTTCGCCATTCTTAAACAATTCCTTATATGTGGAGATTTCTTTACCGATACCGATAAGCACATCTATTTTTTTATTCAACACCAGATTCGATGCCAAATAATACAGTTCTTTAGGTACTAACCCCGACTGTGGAATATCTGATATTATAAGCACCTTTCTCTTTTGGCTATCCGTTGCCCTTTGAGCCAAAAAGTCAAGAGCAATTCCCAAGGAGTTTATATCAGAATTGTATGTATCATTTATCAGTATTGTATTATTTTTCCCTTGACGTACATCAAGACGCATTGCAACAGGCTCGAGACCGGCCATACGTTGATTAATATCAGGTAAAGACAAGTGCAAATAAATGGCAGTAGCCAATACATGGATAGCATTTTCGATAGCTGCATTATCAGCAAAAGGAATCGTAAACTGAGAGGCCATTCCCAGAATAGAATAATGAATGGTCGTACAATTTCCGAGCTTCTCAACTTTCATTATATGCAATGGACTTTTGTTAGATCCCTTGCGAGACCATGTCAGACGTTTGTGAGAAAGACAGGCTATCTCCATACATTCGTCTACAAGCTCATTCTCTTCTTCACAAATAATGACATCACAGTTTATAAAAAGCTCCAGTTTCTCGAGACATTTTTGTTTCATAGATTTGAAACCTTCCTGATGAGCCTGTCCGATATTGGTAAAAACACCAATAGTAGGATTTATAATCGCCTCGAGCTTTGCCATCTCCTCAGGTTGAGATACCCCTGCCTCGAATATGCCCAACTGTGTATGGCTATTCATTTGCCAAACAGAAAGAGGTACACCAATTTGAGAATTATAGCTCCGAGGAGAATGCGTAATATTAAAATCATGATGAAGGACTTGATAAAGCCACTCCTTCACCACTGTTTTACCGTTGCTTCCTGTAATACCAATAACAGGCACATTAAACTGATTGCGATGATATGCGGCTAGACGTTGAAGAGCAAATAGCGTATTTACCACTACAAGAAAGTTTGCATCTTCATATTCTTCCCACTCGGGTTGTAAATCAGATACTACAAAGTTACGAACGCCCAGCTCATAAAGCTCGGAGATATACCGATGTCCATCATTATTCTTAGTCTTAAGGGCAAAGAATAATGTTTCGTCGGGAAAAAAGACCTGACGGCTGTCAGTAAGTAGAATACTAATGGCAGTTTCGTTCAGATCGGTTGGCATAGCATCAATTATCTTAGCTACCTGATATATAGAATATTTCATTCTTCTTTTTTAATTAAGATCTGTTTTCCAAATCCACAATTTCTTGTTCGCAACAAATGTATGGATATTTCTTATTGAAGGCTTTCAACTTTAACAAAGTTTGCCTTAAAAAATGCTTATAATCATCACTTTGGTTATTTATAGGCCTATGATTTAGAGCCTGATATATTTTCTGCCATTCTTTTATTATAGGGGGAGCTTCTTCATCAAAATAGGTCTCTGACAATCGTTGCCAGATATATTTAATTGCTATCTGATTTGGATGAGTCATGTCTTCATCATAGAATCGATAATCACGTAATTCATCCAAAACAATTTCATAAGAAGGGAAATAATGCAAACCTTCTACCATGCTACAAATTTTATCTACAGCCAAAAGCAAAGTAGATTTGCTCAACTGGTTATCATGGGCTCCATCTTTGAGGTGACGAACAGGACTTACCGTGAACACTATTCGCAACGATGGATTTATTTTTCTCAAATCCTTTACCAAACCTTCCCACTCTGCTAAAATATCTTCAACAGAAAGACGAAAACGTTCGAATTCAGCAGCAGGCAGCTTATGGCAATTACCAACTACCACATTCTCTTTCAAAGACCGAAAGACATACGCTGTTCCAAATGTAACAAAAAGGACATCGGCCTTGCGAATATCGTTTGACCCATTCATCAAACTATGGTTTATCCCTTGCAGACATTTATCCTTATCTACATCTGAAAAAGACCCATGATGCCAAAAACTTTGATAAAGTCCTTTGTATTCAAAAATTTCTTTCTCTGTAAACTCCTTTTCTTCGATAAGCAGCCTCAAAGCCCGACTAATGGATAAGGGATTGTAGAGAATCCCAAAAGGATTGAGATTTACATTGAATTTATTTTCCACAAACAGTTTACCCATATTCTCGGCAAAACAAGAGCCAAATATCACAATATGACTCTTATGAGATATCTTAAAGTCTGGTGTTGGAATTTCTATTTTTGTTCTGAAGTCCATATTTATAAACACTACTAAACACAAGTAAAGGTAAAAAGATTGCATGGAATTATTCGAAACTTGAAGATAAAGTTTTATCGTATTTTTTAATTCATACATTTACAGACAAAAAAAAATTACAAGCAACATATACCTGTAATTTTTCCTTCTTCAATTTCTCGTCATACAGACGATAAAATATGCTATTCTTATATCAGATAACGATCAGATAACTCCCCGCATACGGTCTTCGAATGCCGAAAGGGAAGCCTTCGCTCCTTCGCCCATTGCTATTATAATCTGCTTAAATGGCACAGTTGTAACATCTCCTGCTGCATAAACGCCGGGTATACTCGTACGGCAATGAGTATCGATAGCTATTTCTCCAAAACGATTTACATCGACCAGATCTTTAAAAACAGAACTATTAGGAGCCAATCCGATCTGTACAAATATGCCGTTCAGATTGACGATACGCTCTTCACCGGTAGTACGGTCTTTCACTTTTATTCCGGTAACCTTCTCGTCACCGATCACCTCTGTTGTTTGGGTATTCAGTATGATCTCTACATTTGGGAGGCTTTTGGCTTTTTCTTGCAAAATCTTATCAGCCTTAAGTTCTTCTGCATATTCAAAGAGAGTTAGCTTAGTGCAAATACCCGCAAGATCTATTGCGGCCTCTACTCCCGAATTTCCTCCGCCTACAACAGCCACTTCTTTACCTTTATAAAATGGCCCATCGCAGTGAGGACAAAAAGCGACTCCTTTTCCTATATAATCCGATTCGCCGGGCACATTGAGTTTTCTCCAACTAGCCCCTGTAGCTATTATCACAGCGGGAGTAACTATCTTTTCTCCGCCTACAACGGATATAAATTTTTTACCTTCAATCAACTCTACTTTCTCTACCTTTCGATGCTCGAGAATATCGACAGGATAATCCTGTAAGTGCACTTTGAGATTGTTCGACAACACTTCACCTGTTGTCTTGGTTACAGAAATCAGATTTTCGATTCCTACGGTTTCCTTTACTTGTCCTCCTATGCGTTCAGCCAACAAAGCCACCTTCAAACCTTTACGAGCCGAGTAAATAGATGCGGCAACTCCTGCGGGGCCTCCACCGATTACAGCTACATCATACTCTCTGACTGTTGGATTATTATCTGCCAATTCTTTGCTTCCATACTGATCTTCGAGTTTGGATAATAATTCACCGAATTCACCACGACCTACATGAATCAATTTACCATCAGCAAATACTGCGGGAACACCTTGCAGTTTAAGAGCATCAACCTCTTCCGGATTTATCGCCCCGTCTACCATCTCGTGATATATTTCAGCGTTGAGAGTAGTCATAACATTAAGTGCTTGAACAATATCAGGACAATTGGTACACGTCAGCGACACATAAGTAGTAAGATGTATAGGCCCTTGAAGAGCTTTAACTCTGCTTACAACAAATTCGTCAGGGATATTCTTCCCCTTGCCATCACTATTCAGTATCGCTAATAATAAAGAGGTAAACTCGTGTCCGTTAGGCACTCCCCTGAATTTAATACGTGTATCTTCTCCATTTTTCAATAAAGAGAACTCGAGCCCTTCACCTTTATTAATCTGACAGGAAATATTATCGGAACAAGAAGCCACGTCATCGAGAAGATCGACAAGTTCACGATAGGAGTCATGCTGGTCGAAAGCAGTAATATTTAATATATACTGATTTTTCAGTTCAGAGAATATCGAGCGTAATTGTTCTTTAAAAGATGAGTCTAACATATATTTTAATTTTAATTACGTTGATTTAAAAACCGGCTTTGTTAAGCCGGTCTGCAAATTTGAATATTAAATCTTACCAACCAGATCTATACTTGGCTTGAGTGTTTCTTCGCCTTTTTTCCACTTAGCAGGACAAACTTCACCGTCGTGTGTTGCTACAAACTGAGCAGCTTCCACCTTGCGAAGCAATTCGTCTGCATTACGCCCGATTCCATTGTCATGAATTTCGGCAATCTTAACCTGCCCTTCAGGATTTAATAGGAAAGTTCCTCTATATGCCATTCCTTCTTCTTCGATCATCACGCCAAATGCACGGCTGAGTACCCCTACGGTATCGGCTAACATCGGATATTTGATCTTGCGAATACTTTCGGATGCATCATGCCAAGCTTTATGCACAAAATGTGAGTCTGTACTTACAGAATAAACCTCTACACCCATTGCTTGCAGTTGATCATATTTGTCAGCTACATCAACAAGTTCTGTTGGGCAAACAAATGTAAAATCGGCGGGGTAGAAAAAGAAGATTACCCACTTCCCTTTTACGTCTTCATGGGTTACTGTCTTAAAAGCTCCATTGTGATAAGCTTGTACTTTAAATTCCGGTAATTGTAAATTAATAATAGGTTTCATAATAAATTTTATTTATATTTAAATTACACTTATGTCTTTTATCTATACACCGCAAAGATATATAGTTTTTATTTATACACAAATATATTTCAATAGAATTTATCTATAATCCTATTCCTGTGCTTCCAATGATAGAATATTGGAATTGATTGTGGTACTATGGGTGTGGATTGGAATATTTATAGTCTTAGCTTGGGTAATTAGGGAGCGAAAAAGGGTGCTTGTGGGGTAAAACAAAAAGTTACACTCTTAAAATAAATATAATAAATCTAACGCATTAAGGAATATACTCTGCCCATAAGAGATTATCGATAAATCAATCCTAAATTAGTTCTTAAGAATCTCCTAATTGCAATGAAAGGATAAAGGTAATACTCTATTTAATTTATGTAAAGTATAAGAATCGACACCCTTAAAGAAAAAAGCCTTATTATATTCATATATATTTTCATACATAGTCCCTAAATGATAACTAATCCATTCTCCTCTTAAATTGGTTGCTCCCAGAAACTCTGTAATATAATCCCTATTGCTCCCTCCATAAAAGACAATCACTTCTTGATTATTTATCTCATCAAATCCTACATCAACGATATAATAGCGTAGCATTATCAATGTATCAACCTTTATATACTCAGATTCTATTGAAATTTTATTTCTGATATCAAAGAATCACCTTTATACAGATTAATTATTTGTTTATGCATAGGGTATACGATAGTAGTATCTTCTAAATTAAACCCCTTTAGGTCGAGATTATAATAGTAGATTTTCACTTCCAATTTATAAGCTTCATTATATATATTCTGAGTATACTTTATCAAGCGTCCCTCATTCTGAAATAGGTTCAGCTCTTTCTTATTTGAGCAACAAGAAAGAAGAACCATCATGATACAAAGAAAATAAATTAGAGGGACCTTCATTATATTATTTCTTTGATAAACAACTTAAGGGGAAGACTTAATTAATTTTTCACACCTTACTCTTTTATCTCCATGTTATAAAATAAAAGTAATATATAATAATATAAGATGCATACGAAAAGATGTATAAAAAAGAAAAGGTTGTCGTCCCGACAACCAATCTTCATTGTTAACCTTAAATCTAATAC